>CACXNH010000005.1 GCA_902768955.1 uncultured Bacteroidia bacterium
TCGCCGGTGTAGGATCCGGATCAGGCTCGGTAGGTCCGCAGCTGAAGGAAAGGCCTGCGGCCATAACCAACAATATGGCCAGGGATACAAAACGGTAAAGAGTCTGTTTCATTGCAATTCGAATAATAAAATGCCTCTTCTACAAATATAATTATTATCAGCCTATCCAGCAAATCCTGCGGGCAGGACCTTGCAATAGTTTGCAATCGCAGCGCAATTGGATTCTCTTGGTATTAATTCTGGAGCAAAGCTAGTGATTGTTCTTGATTATCCCCCTTCTTTTTGATTTCTCGCGACGTGTTGTTATCTTTGCAAGAGAGTGTTTGGTTGAGCCATTATGAACGTAGATACATTATTACATCAGTACTTTCCTGTAGCGGACAACGTCTGCATAGAGCTGTTCGATGAAAAGAACATCCAGCAGGTGTACCGCAGATTGGTAGAAGTTCTGATTCATCAACCTGAAGTGGAAACTTCTCTGCTTCAGGCAATGAGTTATTGTTTCTACGAAGTAATGGATAACGTACTCATTCATTCCGGCAAAACTGTAGGCATTGTCATTACCAACTACTCGGAAGAGCAGCATCTGATTCAGATTCTTGTTGCCGATGATGGAATGGGCATTCAGGCGTCACTGGCGCAGAACAGCGAGTATTCTTCTATCACGGAACCGCAGGCACTTGAGTATTGCATCAAGGACAGGGTGTCTGACGGTAAGGGTATGGGCTTCGGCCTATATTCCACATCAAGATTGATCAATACGGCAGGCCACAAACTGATTATTCGCTCAGGCAATCACACTCTTTCGGTTAATGGTGATATGCAAATTGCAGAATCTGAGCCGTGGACGGGTACTATCGTTTATTTTGAACTACGTTCCAATATGGATATTGATCCATCTTCCGTGGTTGATCATAGAACAGACCCTGCTGAAGAATTCAACGAATTGTTTTTGGAAGATAATCCCGGATTAGACAAACTATGGTAGTATTTAAGTTTTCCAAATACGGAGACAGTATGGGGACACGTCTCCTTGGAGCCCAGATCAGGGCCGATCTCCGTCCACTTCTGGACGGGAAAGAGAAAGTTGTGCTTGACTTTTCCGGTATTGACACCGTTACCAATTCGTTCGCAGATGAATGCCTCGCAAAACTTCTGCTTGAAATGTCGCTGGATGAATTGAAGGCCAAAACCACATTTACAGGTCTCACTCCAATGACAGAGCGTAGCATTCTGACGGCCTTGAAGCGCCGACAAATACAGATTCTTCAGAATCATTAACATTTCTTCTTTATAAATCCCCCTGCGGTCCCGGAGAGAATACCGGCAGACTTGCATTATTTATCGAATAATGCATATTTGATTTTGGAAATACTTGTCATTATGAAGAAACTTTTTAATATTTTAGCTTTAATGGGGTTGTTCGCAGCTTGTACGCCTGAGAATAATCATGGTGGCACTGACGACCTTGGAAAAGAAGATGAACCGGTCAACCCCAACAAAGAGCTTCAAATACCTGAAGGGGCTGTCGACCTTGGCTTAAGTGTATATTGGGCTGGGTGCAATTTAGGTGCAAATAATCCTGAGGAGTATGGGGAGTATTATGCCTGGGGAGAAATTGAAATCAAAGACGAGTATCAATGGAAAAACTATAAATGGGTTGATGGAGAAGTGTATTATTTGTTGGGTAATGTGATTGCTCATTTTACCAAGTATAACATTAATAGTGGTTCGGGCACGGTAGACAATAAGGTAATTTTAGAGTCGAATGATGATGCCGCTCACTCAAAAATGGGTAAAGAATGGAGGCTTCCCACAACTGAGGAATGGCAAGAACTCGTAGATAAATGTACCTGGTCATGGTCTATTAGAAATGGTGTCGCCGGATATCTGATAACAAGTAATGCCAAAGACAATACAAACAGTATTTTCATTCCCGCCGCGGGCGGAAAGGCTGGAACAGTTGTTGAAAAAGAAAAAGAAAACGTTGTTTGCTGGTCTTCTTCGCTGTTCCTTGACAACCCTATTGGCGGTTGGGTCATAGTCGGCTCCAAGGATGGAGTAGAACAGATGGCTAGTGTTCGCTACATCGGTATTCCCGTTCGTCCTGTTTATGGGGAATGCGTACTGGCCCCAAATGATGCACTGGTTGTGAATCCACTTTCTTTTAATCTTTCACGAGAGGCTCAAACCATTGAGGTAAGTTTGTTTAAGAATGTGGAGTATATTGTCTCTATCGATTCCGGCAGCGACTGGATAACCCCAGTGGGGACCAAGGCTTATGTGTCAGAGAAGGCCGCTTTTAACATTGCCGAAAACACATCCTTGGAGAGCAGATCCGGGAAAATCACATTTAAACAGGCAAAGGGAGATTTGTTCAAGACGATAACGATATGGCAAGATAAAACTGACAGTCTATATGCTCCTGTAAATAAGTTTGAAGTATCAAACTATTCTCAAACATTGAACATAGAAGTAAAGACCAATGTTGATTTTGAGGTGGAAACAAATGCCGATTGGATTCATTTTGTCCGAACGAAATCATTATGGTCTGGAATCATAGAGTTAAATATTGACACGAATAATACGTTTGAGTATCGTACTGGAACGATAGTGATTAAACAACGTGACGGAGATCTTTCTGAAACCATTACTATCGTTCAGCAGCAAACAGATATGCTGACGGTATCACCGAATTCGTTTGAATTGACGAGGCATGCTCAAAGCGTAGATATTGAAGTAAAGACCAACGTTGATTTTGATGTTGTTATTCCTGAAGAAGCACAGAGCTGGATAAGCCTAGTATCAGTGACCGAGACAAAAGGTATTGTTAATAATCAAATCACTCTTTCTATTGCGCAAAATACGGGTTCAGACAGGTCTGCAACAATTATGATTCAAAACAAACACGACGATTTTTCTTCGTGTCAAATTAATATATATCAGGAAGGCATGGTCTATGTGTCCAATATTGTATTGGAACCGGCTTATTTATATCTTTTGGAGAAAGAGCAACGTGCCTTTCAGGTAACCATATATCCATCGAACGCATCTGTTAATGAGGTGACATGGTCTTCTTCTGACGAATCGGTTGTCACTATTGATAACAATGGTACTGCCACTGCTGTTTCAGAAGGGGTAGCAACTATTACTGTGACGGCCACTGATGGAAGTGGCATCACTGCAGAATGTGAGACCGTTGTATACACGCCAGTGGTCGATTTGGGCCTTAGCGTTAAATGGGCTTCATGTAACTTGGGAGCATCCTCTCCTGTAGATTACGGAGATTATTATGCCTGGGGGGAGACCTCCACTAAATATTATTATGACTGGTGGCACTATAGTTTATGTGATGGTTTTTACAATAGCCTTACCAAATACAATACAGATTCGTCTTTCGGTGTCGTTGATAATAAGACTCGTTTGGAAGCAGCTGACGATGTCGCCCATGTTATTCTGGGTGAGGGCTGGCGAATGCCCACACATGAGGAGATGACCGAGCTTCGTGAAAACTGCACTTGGACCTGGACAACAAAAAGCGGTATAAACGGATACCTGGTAACCGGCAATAATGGCGCCAGTATATTCCTCCCGGCTAGCGGTGGTAAATCTGATAATAATGTATATATGGTAGGCTCGGTTGGCGAGTATTGGTCTTCTTCTCTCGTGTTGGATTATCCAAGTTATGCGTATTATATACGCTTTACCCCCAATAATGTATACGATTTTAGTTGGGAACGTTTCCAAGGACTAAGCGTGCGTCCTGTCACAGAATAATGTCGGTCTAAGCTTCTGGACGATATAAAACTAAAAAGGCCACAACGGTTGTGGCCTTTTCTTTTTTTGTGAGACATAAAAGACTGCAATTCTTTAATGTATTCTCTACCTGTGAATCTCCTTACGGACATAGCGGGTGCCGGTCTGGTCCTTTACGGCGTCTATGAATGCCGGGGAGTAGGCCGGTGACATCTGGTCATTGTGCTTCACAATGAGAAGGCGGGCAAGGGTGTCCCAGCGCTTCATCATCTTGTCCGTGTAGGAGATACTTGTTCTAGTAAGGAAATCGGTCCTCTCCCCTGCCGTGAGTTCCTGAGCCTTGGCGTCCACTCCAGCCTGCTCTGCCTCATAGAAGTCTTCCAACTCCTTCTGGGCCTCCCTGAGGTCTCCTATCATTACGCTGTAGCGGGGATACACCATATTGGCCACCCAGTTGCACATCCAGAAGGCGCTGTCAAAGGAGAATTCGCGGATATTGTTGTTCTCCCTGCGGAAGGGGTCCGGAAGGCGGTTGATGCCGCAGTATACGGGAACGTAGGCCACCATGGAAGCATCGTCCAGGTTGAAGTAGAGGATTCCGCCAACAGCATCCGGGAGCCAGGCGGGAGCCAGGAGCGCATACGGCACACCATTGTCATTCCGCTCTGCTGGCAGCCTATGGGGCGTTCACGGAACATTTTGGTGCCGTCAGAGGCCTCAAAGTTTACAGGCCGATTCCTGTACGGTGAGGCCCAGGGGCCGGCGCTTACATCGGCCGTCATATCAAGGGCGGTGCCTTCATAATGGTCCCTCATGTCGTTCTGGATATCGCGATAACTCACGGGAGCGTCCGGCTTGATCCAAAGCGGAAGGTGGTCTGTCACGGAAAGGTCACCGTCCAGGAAAGGGAGATAGCTGTCCATGACCTCCGTGCTATAGTGATGGCGGAAGAAACTCCATACACGGGCCTCGCAGTAGCGGATGGCACCCCAGTCCAGAGGGCCGTACGCCTCACGGAAACTGAAATCCTTGTCAGGGCCGCTGTAGTAACCCATTTCGCGGGCGAAGGAAATAACATCGGCAGAATACATGGTATCACCGGGGACTACGCAGAAGCCAAGTTTTTTGTCGGCCTTTCTGGCCTGCGGGAAAGTCTGGATACGGCTGGAGTTGGCATAGGCCGTGATGCAGTCGTCCGGCAGGCGGCGGGCCACCCACACGGCGCCTTTACGGCCGGGGCCCTTGCCGATAAGTTCCATTATCCAGGCCTCCTCCTTGTCACATACGGCAAAGGATTCTCCGGTTGCGTTGTACCCAAACTCCTGAACCAGCTGATGCATCACCGCAATGGCTTCTCGGGCCGATGCCGCCCTCTGCAGGGTCAGTTGCATAAGGGTGAAATAATCCAGCCAGCCGTCCGGGTTTTGGAGCTCCTTTCGGCCGTCCCAGGTGGTTTCCACAATGGAAACCTGCTTCTCGTTCATAAGGCCCACCACGCCATAAGTATAAGGTGCCTGGGGAATATAATTGACCTTTGCATCCGGTCCCCAGCCCTGGCGTACCGCCACCATCTCCCCGGCCTCATGGCGGCCTGGGGCGGAATAGGACAGCGCTGCGGCAAAGCCGAAGCCGTCGCAGTTGTACGTGCAGATGACGCTTCCGTCAGTGGAGGCGTTCTTTCCAACAATAAGATTGGTGCAGGCGTCAGAGTTCATTGTGCCCGCAAAAAAGATGGCGGCGCTGGCCGCAAGTGCAATTATTCTTCTCATAATCACAAAGATAGTCAATGTTACTGATATTTCCAGTATTAGAAGGCCCCTGCGATATCTTTCAATGATTTGTCCGTAAGGTTTAAAGGAATTGTACGGGCGCCTACAGGGATGTTATTGTACCTTTAACGCATAAATGGATATTATTTAATTAAAACCGATATGAAAAAAGCGTATTTATTTTTGCTTCTGGCGGGCGTATTATTTGCCTGCACCGCCCCTGTCCAGCCTGAACAAAAGCCTGACAAACAGGATGAGCAGAATCCTGGCGGAGACACAAACTCCGGAGATGACACCAACCCCGGAGGCGAGGACAATCCCGGCGGTGGAGACAAACCCGGTGATGGTGACAAACCCGGTGATAACACCCCGGATTTCTCTCCCGAGCCCTGGTACGAAACCAACTACTGGGAACGCACAGACCGTGAAAAGATGGGCCTGAGGGGCCCCGTTAAGAGTTGGGTTGGTGTAAACTGGAGCTATCCTACCATTTATACATTCGACCGTGAAGGCCATCTGATTTCAGAGAGGAGCACCGGTAATGAAAAGTGGGATCAACTTACCATTTACACTTATGACGAAAAGGGGCGGCTCATCAAATCTGAAATGTGCCATCACGTCGGAAAGGATGAGAATGAACTGCCGGATTACAATCCTGCCAACAACCCCAATTATGAGTGGGCCGGCCGTGAGGTTTATGAATTTGAATATAACAACCCTGGGAAATATGTTCTTGTGAGTCCTGATATTAATGGCTTCCATAGCCGTGGTTTCTGCACCCAGGGAGACCCTCGCGAAAGTATTTCTCTTATTGTAAAGGATTTATCGGCCATCAGATACTCCAATATCAATTACGCCTACGAATCAATCGGCCACATTGACACAGAATATATCTTTGAAGGAGACGCCATGTCTGTTTATTCCCATTCCTATGACCGCAAGGTGGAGATAGACTGGATTATTGACGAATACACCCAATATGATGACTACGGTAATATCATAGGCGGCAGCTATTCCGGAAAACACGAAGGCGATATCATTCCCGAGACTATAAATGATTATACTCTCACAGGCTGCGTCTATAAGAATAATTACCCTTATTCCTTTATGGATGAGCGCTTTGGAGGTGTAACTTCAGTTACCTGGGCCGAAAACGGTATGCCCCTAAAGATTGAAGGAACTGACGGCATTACGGAATACTATCCCGGCAAGCGCCACATCAATATCAAGAAATGGACTTGTGCCCCCGGCAAGCCCGCAGACCTCCTTCTGGGTTTCTCTTACTGGTATGAATATACCATCGATGAGAATGAAGAATACGCCGGCTTCCGCGAAAGCCTGATGGCCGACGACAGCCGCATCCGTGAATTCAAATGGTACGACTACGTCTATGACAGTTATGGCAACTGGACGCAGTATACGTATGACCAAGAGGCTGTTTTCGCCGCAGGTACAGACGGAAAGAGCACCTACACCATCAAGAGGCAGATAGAGTACTACTAAATCCCACAATCAGCGGGAATTGCGTATCTTTGCCCTGATGAAGTACCTGGGAGCCATAGTATCGGCCCTCATCCTTGCGTCCTGCATCCAGGAGACACCTCCGGGGCAGGCGCTTGGAGAAGCTGACAGCGTGCCGCTTTACAAGATGACCGTAGAGCGGCTACCGGACCTTCCAAAGCCCCGGGGCGGGCAGCACACGATGCTCCTCGGAGATGAACTGACAGTCCTTGGAGGCATCACGGACGGATTTGTGCTGGAACCAACCATAGCCTATCTCCAGGACGGCGCATGGCACCAGGTCCCTATGAAATACCCCCACTACTACGGCTTCACAACCCTCCTCCAGGACGGCAGCGTGATGCTTGGAGGCGGCTGCTCGGAGAACTTCGGCATTGGCCAGAGTTGGGGCGTTGAGATATACAATCCCTCCACCCATACCACCAAGGCCGTGGGGATTATGGACCGGAAAAGGGCGGGGGCATCGGCCTCAGTTCTATCCGACGGGCGGGTTGTCATTGCCGGCAACTGGTATGCCGATGACGCTATCGGCCTGTATGAACCCGGCAAGGGCTTCTCATTTGTAAAGGAGCCGGCCGTTCAGCGCGCATATCCGCTCATCCTTCCCATATCGCCGGAAAACGCCCTTATCTTCAGTTCAGAAGACACCCACGGCAACTTTATGCAGGACCTGGTTGACCAGTTAAGCGGAGATCCCTTCACGGAACCGCTGCTGAAAGAGTGGAACATCCTGCCATATATGGTCAATCCAACATCGGCCGATGACCTCAGGACAGGCGAATATGCGTATCTTCTTCCGGCAAGCCGCCAGGAAGACGGCCAGGCGGCCATCATCCGCCTTACAGACGGGCGCTTCAGCCTGCTGGAAACGGAGCGTCCGCTCCCGATGACCCTGCCGGGCGGCGAGCCCCTTGTCTGGATGCTCAGCCTGCAGGTGGACCGGGCCTCGAGGTCGGCCTGGATGTATGCGCTTTCCGGCAATGGACGCTTTGTTGCCGCAAGAATCGGCTACGATCCCATATTTGAAGGCGGCAAAGCCACGCTGGAGATGTTTCTGGCCGATAAACCCGGCGGCGGGTCCTTTTTCAACAGCGTCCCACGGGTGCTTGACGGGAAACGAATAGTACTGGTTGGTGGCGTCTTGTCCGGTGCCCGGAACGACAGCAACTTCGAAGCCACACGTGAAGTATGGCTGTTCCATACCACGGCTCCGGTGAAGAAGGCTGTTCCCTTGTGGTGGATTCTGCCTGTTTTATTACTGGCCGCCTTAGCCGGAGGATGGGCCGTAAAACGTGGCGGGAAAAGGCCGGAGCAGGATGTCCAGGACCCCTCCAAGATGGAGAAAAACGACCTCCAAACGCGAATAACGGAACTTGTGGAGGAGAAACAACTCTTCCTTGTCAAGGACCTGAAAATATCAGATATCGCTCAGGAACTTGGCACAAATGCCACCTATATATCGGCCTGCATAAACGGGCAGATGGGCGTTTCCTTCCCCGAATTCATTTCCAGGTACAGGGTTGAATACGCCTTGAAACTAATGACAGAACGCCCTGAATTGTCTTCCTTGGAGATTTGGGAAGCGTCAGGATTCAACAATGAAAAGACTTTCTTCCGCCACTTCCGTTCGGAGACGGGTATGACCCCTGCCGAATGGAAAAAACAGCATTTAACTAAATAGCGCTTTGAATTTTTCCAGGCGCTTCATCACCTTGAACACCAGCCAGTCCGGGAAATGCCGGAAAATGGGGATGGTGATATGATTGATAAGCCCGGGCATACAGGTTTTTTTCTTCCTGAACATCCTCTTAAGAGCCTTCTGAGCAAGTTTTTCCGGAGGGAGACTCACGCCAAGGCGAACGGCAAGGCGGCGCAGCTTTGGCGACAACCCGTATAGCCCTGTATCCACAGCCCCGGGGGTGGCCACCGTAACGCCTACGCCGGCCGGATTGAATTCATACCAGATCGATTTGGAAAAACTGTAGATATAAGTCTTGGTGGCAATGTAAGTCTGGATGCCGGGGAATTCCATCCACCGGCAAAGGGAAGACATATTGAGGATGTATCCGCTCCCCCTTCTGCACATATCGGCCCCGAAGAGGCGGCAAAGGCCGGTCATTGTCACTACATGGAGCATAACCATAGCCTCAACCTTCTCCGGAGGGGTTGCGCAGAGGGCGTCAAAGAAGAAAAAGCCGGCGTTGTTTATAAGGATGTCTATGGTAAGGCCCTCCTTTACGGCATAATCATACACCGCCCGGGCGGAATTCGGAAGGGCAAGGTCGCAGAAAAAAGGATAGGCCTTGACGCCGTATGACTGGCTTATCTGCGTTGCGGCGGCCTCCAGTTCCTTTTCCTGATTGGAGACCATCAGAAGGTCGCAGGAATAGTCCCTTGCCAGGATTACGGCATATTGAAGGCCGATTCCACTGCTTGCCCCCGTCACCAGCGCCGTCATAGCCCGAGTCTTTTAGAGTTATCGGCCTCTGCAGCCTCTATCTCCCGGCGAAGCGCACAGGGGATATCGGCCACGCAATTATGGCACTTCATCTCAAGGGTGTACATCCTGCCCACGCAGTAATTGGACCGCTTGCAGGCCGATCTGTACTCCGGCCCGGATTCCTTCATCTTTGCCACAAAGGCTGGGTCATGCACCAGCACGTGGGCCATCTGGATGAGCTCAAAACCCTCGGAAAGGACTGTCTCACAATTGGCACGGCTCTGGATGCCGCCAACATAGATAAGGGGAAGCGAGAGGGCCTTCCGGAAGCGTTTTGCACTTTCCAGGAAGTATAGCTCACGGTACGGGACGGTGGGTATCAGGAGCCTTCCGGCCACGGCGATTCCGGCCTTGAGCCACCAGAATCTCCAGGGATTCATATAGTGGGCAAGGGTTTTGAGGGGCATGGCACCGCCAAGGATAACCATAGGGGCTTTGCTTACAAAACCGGCGCTGAGGACAATGCCGTGAACCCCGTGGCGCTCTATCTCCTTTGCCACCTTTATGCAGTCTTCCTCCCCTAGGCCGCCCTTGAATCCGTCAAACATATTGGTTTTCACAACAACCGCCATATCGTCTCCGGCGTGTGCCATCACCTCATCCAATACCTCATTCATCATCCTCATGCGGTTTTCAAGGCTGCCGCCATATTCATCCCTGCGGTGATTGGTGTAGGGAGAGAGGAACTGGGAAATAAGGTATCCGTGGCCGGCGTGAATCTCCACGCAGTCAAAGCCGCATTCACGGCTAAAGTCCACGGCCTTGCCAAAATTCCCCACAATACGGTGGATTTCATCCTTTTTCAGGGCCCTTACAATGGTTGGAGAATAGAGATTTATGCCGGACGACGCCCCTACAGGCATCTGGCCGCAGGTGTAGAAATGCGTCATATTGCCGCAGTGGCCAAGCTGGATGGACGCCTTGGCGCCCTCTGCGTGAATTGCGTCCGTAAGGTCCTTCAGGGCCGGTTTTATCTCTTCCCTTATGTAGAGCTGCCCGTCAAAGGAGACGCCGCTCCGCTCCACAGCGCAGTAAGCCACGGTGGTCATTCCTATCCCGCCTCTTGCCACGCTCACGTGGTAGTCCTTGAGCATGGCGCCGGGCTTGTTTCCGGGGCACATGTTTTCAAATGCGGCGCTGCGGATTGTGCGGTTACGCAGCTGCACCGGGCCCAGCTTGAACGGGGTAAAAAGTTCTGACATAAATCAATAGATATAGGGGAAAATCCTTTTCAGGCGGGTTTTGTCAAACTCCTCGGGGAATTCTTCCTGGTATTTACGGTATATGGAATTGGAACGGGGAACAAGGTTGGCGCAGGTGAACCAGAAGAACACAAGGCCTGCGGCGCTCCAGGTGAGGATGGCCCATCCCAGCCATTCCACTATCTCTCCAAAATAATTGGCCGATGTCACATAGTTGTACATTCCGCCCCTTGGAAGATAATGGCGGGTGTCTCCGGGCTTTCTGAGGCCCCGGATAATCTCATCTGAGGAGCGGTTTATGTACATTCCCAGAAAGAACACCGACAAACCGGCCATGAAGGCGGGCGTAGTGAGCCAGGAAGCCCCGTAAAAGGCCCTTTCCGGAGCCAGGCGGAAAAGCCAGTATCCCTGGATGTAGCCGTTTATGAGGTTGAAAGAAACGCTCAAAAGCACTATGCTCAGCGGCATCCGGGAGCGGCCGCTCATACGGAACGGGAACACAAACGTCCGGTGGACATAATGCAGGGCAAAAAGCAGGAAGAACACAAGATATGGAACGGTAAACGCAACCTCGCTTGTGAGCCAGAAATACAGCACAATTGTGAGGACAGGCATTTCCATAAGCATCCATCCTATGCGGCCAGGAAGCGTGGGGCCCCATTTAGGGGAAATCATCTTGCCGTACCCTGCGTCAACGAAATACAGCGCCACAAAAACCACCGCTCCAAGCAGCGTCATTGTGAGAAGTACGTAATCAAACTGCTCCATAGCAGAGAATTAACTTTCAGGAAGGTTGTCCCTGAACAGTTGAACCACCTTTGACATATCTATCCAGAAGCCAATGCCAAGGATAGAGCAAATCCTGGAAATGGAACCCGTGAAAAAGGGTGCCGCGCCCCAGAAATGTGGTGGGAGGACGCCAGGAATTTCCTGGTAGTTTTCTATATGGGAATCTATTGTCAGGCCGTGATTTTCCAAAAAACGGAGGAGGTTTTCTGCGTTCACGACAGGGACGGTATCATCCACCTTATTGTGCACCAGGACAATCTGCTCATTGAGCCAAGGCGCCCATCCGCGGCAAAGACTCTCCTTGTTCATTGCCTCAATGAATTTCTTTGAGATGTCACTGTCCAGATTCAGCATATCCGGGGTCACAAGTTCCCTTAAGTTCACGGTACCTATAAGATCTCTCAGCTGAACGCCAGTATATTCCTTGGATAAGAACCACTGGTCTATTTTGCCCAGAAGCGGTTCAATGAACATATCCTCATAGGAGAAGCCAAGCTTATAAAACTGGTTATATGCCAGAAGGGCGCTGATTACGGTATCCGGCAAAGGGGCTTTTCCGGAAGAGACAAGAAAGCGGTATGTGGCCGATATATCGTAGAGCCCGCCCCCCGCAAAGGTTTGGGTGAAACGGATATCAGGATGCTTCTGAGTTATCACCTTAAGGGCTGCCATGGCAATCTGCCCGCCCTGAGAGTACCCCAGATTGAAGATCCTGTTGTCCCAGGTATAGCCCATATCGGCAAGAAGGTCCCTGGCGGCGATGAGGGCGTCTACGCTGGCCTCTCCATTGGAATCGGCAAGGCCGTAAGCCTGTGGCTTGTCCTCCGTTACGCCAAAGCCGTAAAAATCCGACGATATTGAAATGAGCCCGCTTCCCACCATTATCTTCTGGACGGAAAGTTCTCCGCGGGAAGGACATTCCCGGGATGCGTACGCTGTGAAATGATTATAGAGGAAAAGGCCTCTGGCAGGTTCATCCTTAGTGACCTCATCCCCTACGACAATGGTTCCGGAGAGAGTTTCGGGTTTTCCATAAGGGTCCCGTGAGGGATACTCTATGTTATAAGCCGTACACTTGTCCTTCTCATACCTTATGGTTTCCGTTATGCGGGCAGGGGGCAGTTCCTTTTCCTTCGTTTCTCCTTCCGGGGTAACAGGTTTGGCGCGGTTGCAGGAAACCACGCCAATTACCAGAAGTAAGACTATGAGAAGTTTTCTCATAGATTTACAGCGTTTTCACAATCTCTTCAAGAGGCCTGCGCTCTGAGTGAAGTTCCGTGGGATTACCTTCTCCTTCGGCGGGATGGCCGATTGCAAGGAGGGCATAGATGCCGTGACCCTGGGTTTCGGGAAGGGCCTCACGCACTTTGCTTGGATCGAAGTCCCATATCCACATATTTGCCAATCCGGCGTCCGTTGCCGTAAGCATAAGGTGCGTAAGGACAATGGCGGCGTCTGTCTTGCCGGCATTCACCCCGTCTGATTCACGGACCCAGGCTTCCTCATTGCGGCAACCCACAATAAGCACCACAGGGGCGCCGTAGCAGGGATGGACAGTCCTGAGGCGGGCAAGGGCTTCTTCGCTCTTCACCACCCAGATGCGGGTGGGCTGGTTATTCCCGGCCGACGGAGCCAGGCGCCCGGCCTCAAGGACCATGTTCAGCTTGGCATCTGAAACACTATAGCCACTGAAAGCGTGGCAGGAATAGCGGCTTTCCAGGATACGCATGAAGGCATCAGAACCATAATGGTATTTGGTAATCTTCTGATCCACCTCGGAGAAGGCTGCGCGGTTTTTGGTTTTCTCTACATCGAAAATGCGGCTTAGGAGACTTTTCTTCATATCGTTTCAGTTATTTCAGTTAGAGACCTTTATTAATAGGATTCTACAAATATACCGTTTTAGACCTAAAAAAACAAACAGCAGTTTTATTTGAAAAGAGCCTTTACAAGGGCGGGGATATCGGCCACTTTCACAATCTCAATGCCTTCAGGCTTTGTGTCAAAGTGGGTGTAGGAGCTGACAAATATCTTTTTGAAACCAAGCCTTGCCGCCTCTACTGCGCGCCTTGGGGCCTGGGAGACGGGGCGGATTTCTCCGCTCAGGCCAACCTCTCCGGCAAAGCAGACATGGGCCTTAATGGGGTAGTCAAAGTTGGAGGAGAGTACGGCGGCAATGACTGCAAGGTCTGCGGCAGGGTCCGTGATGCGGAGGCCCCCGGCCATATTGAGGAACACGTCCTTCTGGCCAAGCTTGAAGCCGGCACGGCGCTCCAGCACTGCCAGAAGCATGTTGAGACGCCTTACGTCAAAGCCCGTGGCGCTGCGCTGGGCAGTGCCGTAGACGGCGCTTGACACAAGGGCCTGCACCTCAAAGAGGAAGGGCCTGTTGCCATCCAGCATGGCCGATATAGCAGTTCCCGAAAGCCCTTCCTCATGCATGGGGATGAGCATCTCGGAGGGGTTGGCAACCTCCCTGAGGCCGGTGCCGGTCATTTCAAAGACAGCAAGCTCAGAGGTGCTTCCAAAGCGGTTTTTGATGCTGCGGAGGACGCGGTATGCCCCGCGGTTCTCTCCCTCAAACTGCAGTACAACATCCACTATGTGCTCCAGTATCTTGGGGCCGGCGATGGTGCCCTCCTTGGTTATATGGCCGATGAGGATGACGGGGATGCCGGAACCCTTTGCAAATCTTAACAACTGTGCGGCAACCTCCTTGATCTGGCTCACGCTGCCGGCCGTGGAATCCACGGTTTGGCAGTACATAGTCTGGACGGAATCCACTATCATAAGGTCCGGAGCCACCTCCTGGGCCTGTTTAAGGATCTGCGCCATATCAGTCTCACTGTAGATGAGGCAGTTGGAGGGGTCTCCGCCAAGTCTGTCGGCCCTCATCTTTACCTGCTTTACGGATTCCTCACCGGTGACATAAAGGGTTTTGAGATCCGGTCTTTTAAGGGGCAGCTGCAGGGAAAGGGTACTTTTTCCTATTCCGGGCTCACCGCCCATCAGCACCAGGCTTCCCTTCACTATCCCGCCGCCAAGAAGGCGGTCTACTTCCGGGCTTCCAAGGGAAACACGGTCCTCCCGGGCAGTAGACACATCCCGTAGGGGCATGGGCTTTGCACCCGCACCAGGGACATTCACAGCGGCCTTTTTACCCGTAACAACTTCCTTTTCCACCATAGTGTTCCACTCCCCGCAGGCGGGGCAGCGCCCCATCCACTTGGAGTACTCGTTTCCGCAATTTGAGCAGAACCACAGAGTCTTTGTCTTACTGCTTACTGTAGCCATACAGACACAAATATACAAAAAATCCCGGGGCTTCGATGCTCCGGGATTCTGTTTTTGAAGGTGAAGCTTACTTCTTGATAGCCTCAACAGCTGCATCTGCGGCGGCGTTGATACCCTCAACGGCCTTCTCAGTAGCGGCGTCCTTAACAGCCTCAACAGCCTCGTTGGCGGCGGCCTCAATGGCGTTCTTCTCGCTGCACTCCTTGGACTCGGAGCATTCCTTTGCCTCAGCGCACTCGGTCTTTGCTTCCTCAGCGGCGGCCTGGGCCTTCTTGTTTGCGTTGTTACCGCAAGCAACTGCAGCAGCCATAAGGGCTACAACTGCAACAGACATAAATACTTTCTTCATAGCACTAGTGAAATTTTAAGTTAACTTTTGGTGTTTTATACACTACTGGCCGCAAAATTATAATTAAAAAATTTAAAATCAAAGGTTTTTTTAAGAAATGTGCCTGGGGTACAATATTTGCGGCTGCTTACACTTGTATGAAAAAGACAGATCTCACATCCAAGGACTTAGTTAAGTACGAGGGAAACTTCTCAGAGGGCGCCTTCTGGGAAAAGGTGAAGAAAATAGCCTCAAAGGCCGGCGTCAAAACAATTTATTACGCACTGGTGCTGTATTACACTCTCACGGACCCGGCAACCCCCTCCAGATACAAGGCTGTCATCATGGGAGCCCTGGGCTATTTCATCCTTCCTTACGATTTGTTACCTGACCTTATCCCATTCGCCGGACTGGCCGATGACTGGGCGGCCCTTGTGGCGGCTGTCGCATATGTTGCATCGGCCATAACCCAGGATATAAAAAACAAGGCCCGCGCCAAGGTTACTTCCTGGTTCGGGCCCGTGGATGACGCATCCCTTGGGGATCTTCGCTAACCCTTGAGGATAAGGGCGCTTGCCCATACCTCACAGCCTTCACATCGGCCTACAAAGCCTAATTTCTCCGTAGTGGTGGCCTTTATGGATACCCTGTCCGGCGTCACGTCAAGGATGGGCGCAAGGGTTTCACGCATGGTGCCTATATGCGGGGCCAGTTTGGGCCTTTGGAGCGCTATAGTGATATCTGCGTTGCCCACCCTGTAGCCATTGGAGTGGACCAGGTCCACCACCTTCCTGAGGAGAATCTTGCTGTCCACGCCTTTCCACTTATCGGAAGTGTCCGGGAAAAGATGGCCGATATCCCCCAGCGCCAGGCACCCCAGAAGGGCATCACAAAGCGCGTGGATGGCCACATCCCCGTCCGAGTGGGCCACAAAGCCGTTTTCAGATGGAATCTGCACGCCGCCAAGCCACATTGGGAGGCCCGGCGACAGCGCGTGTACGTCATATCCGTTTCCTATTCTGATATCCATACCGATGCAAAGTTACAAAAAACTAGAAAGCATAAATGACAATGTAGAACATCATCACGGTCGTGCAGATGAGTTTGGCGCCGGTTCCAAAGATAAAGCCCAGGAATGCCCCGAAGGCCGATTTCAGGGATGTGCCGGTATCTTTTCCTGCAAAGATGAGTTCTGCGATGAAAGCACCCAGCAGGGACCCGAAGATCATCCCTATAGGGGGATAGATAAGGCCCACGAAAAGGCCAGCTATTGCGCCCCAGCCCCCGTATTTACTGCCTCCGGTAAGTTTTGTGAAATATGCCGGGACTATATAATCCAGGATACTGATCACAATCACAATACCAAGCCAAACAAGGAGCAAGGTGGTAGAGAAAGGTTCTCCGGCGGCGTTACTGCCTGAACCCCAGATGTAAAGGAGCAGCATACCAAACCAACTGAGGGGCGGCCCGGGAAGGCCGGGGGCCACGCTGCCCACAATTCCTACTACGCCAAGGATGATGGCGGCTATTGCAATAAACGTTTCCATAGCACAAAAATATTCATTATCTTTGATGAAACAAAAAACGTGCAGAAACAATGTTCCCTAAAGAAGTTTATATCAGAAGGCGTGAAACGCTGCTTCAGAAAATGCGTGAGGCCGGGCAGAGCGGTCTTATCCTTTTTATAGGTAACGCAGAGGCTCCGGCTCAATATAAGGACAATTGCTATAAATGGCGTCAGGACAGCACCTGGCTGTATTATTTTGGACTGGACGAGCCTTGTATGGCTGCCGTCCTGAGCATAGATTCCGGCAACCAGGGCATCTTTGCCAATGACGTTGACATTGACGATATAATATGGATGGGGCCCCAGGAATCAGTTGCTTCAAAAGCCGCATCGGTTGGTATCTACAAGACCGGACCTTATGACAGTTTGGCAGGATGGCTCAAGGAAAATGTCAAGGGCCGCACCGTCCATATCATCCCTCCTTCCCGCTATTACAACACCCTTAAACTTATGGAACTTCTTGGCTGCGCACGCGTAGACAAGAGGGTTTCAGAAGCCCTTGTGAAAGCAATAGTATCTCAGCGCCTTATAAAGGAAGACATCGAGATAGCCGCCATTGACCAGGCCTGCGCCCTTGGCTATGAGATGCATTCCATAGGCCGGGATTCCATCAGGCCCGGCATCCTGGAACAGGAAATTGTGGGCCGTATGGAAGGCGTAACACTTTCAAAGGGCTGGGGCGTTTCCTTCCCCACCATCCTTACCCAGCACGGAGAAACCCTCCACAACCATCTTCACGACAAAATCATCGAGCCCGGAAAACTTATGGTCATCGATGCCGGTGCAGAGAGCAATCTCCACTATGCATCGGACTTCACCCGCACATATCCAACTTCCGGAAAGTTCACGGCCAAGCAGAGGGATGTATATCAGATAGTATACGAATGCAATGAACTTGCATTCAGCCTCACAAAGCCCGGCACCACTTACCGTGACGTCCATCTTGCCGTAGCCCGCAAGATGTTGGACGGTCTCCAGGCCCTGGACCTGGTCCACGGAGACCTAGACGAAATGGTTGCCTGCGGCATAGCCGGCCTGTTCCAGCCCCACGGCCTTGGACACAATATGGGCCTTGACGTCCACGATATGGAAGACCTTGGAGAGAATCTGGTTGGGTATGATCCGGACCAAACCCGTGCAAAGCAGCTTGGCCTTGGCTCACTCCGTATGGCACGCCGCCTTGTCCCCGGTCACGTAATCACCGATGAACCAGGTATTTATTTCATCCCTGCGCTCATTGAAAAGTTCAAGAAGGAAGGCCTCGGGAAGGACTTTGTGAACTACGCCAAACTTGAAGGCTACTATGACTTTGGCGGCATCCGCCTGGAAGACGACGTTCTTGTAACGCCGGAAGGTGCCCGCCGCCTTGGCCCAAAGCGTCTCCCTATTGCTCCCGACGACGTAGAGGCCGCAATGGCCTGATCGGCCCTGGGCCCTGGCGCCTAATCAATTGACAAACAACGAATTAACAAATCCTGGTTGTGCAGATCGCACAACCAGGATTGCATAAGGCGCTTATAATCAGGCGCTTAGCCGCCAGGGGCTTGCATCGTTTTTATTTGCGGAGGATTTCAACCTCGCCGCGAAGGCCCAGCTTGATAATCTGGGAGGCGCGGCCGGTGCTCTGTGTATCCACTGACGGGGGCACCACAAAGTCTACGGCGTCCTTGATTTCCTGTGGAATCTCGGAGAAGCGCTGCGGGGTAGGTTCACCTGAGATATTGGCCGATGTACTCACCAGCGGGCGGCCAAGTTTGTAGGCCACTTGTTTGCACCAATCGGCCATAGGGATACGTATACCAACGCTAGAGTCCTCTGCCACGGCGTTCCAGGCAAGATGCCGGCGGTCTCCGGCCTCTTCCGGCTTTCCGGCAATGGCGCCGGGATAGATGATGGTCATGGGGGCGTCGTTCACCTCCACAAGGTCTACGGCGATGGAAGGGATCTGCCTGATGTATTTTGCCACCATGTCAAGGTCACTGGCAAGGAGCACCAGGGACTTTGAATCCGGGCGGCGCTTGATCTCAAAGATTTTTGCAACCGCTGCTGGGTTTGTAGCGTCGCAGCCAAGGCCCCAGACGGTATCCGTGGGGTAAAGGATGGTGCCGCCTTCACGGAGTACGCGAAGCGCTTCACCTAGTATTTCTTCCGGTTTCATTGAACTGAACTATTACGGGATAATGGTCTGAATACTTAACCTTTTCAATGCGGTAACTAACTGCCTGGAGGTCCTTGGGGTAGAGGATATAGTCTAGCCGCAGGAGCGGCCACAGGGCGCTGTAGGTGGCCCCGAAGCCCTTCCCTGCCCTCATGAAACTGTCCCTCCGGCCTCTGATGAGGCGGAAGTAGGTATATGAAAGGGGAGTGTCATTGAAATCACCTGCCACAATTGAATGGACGGGGGCGGAATCTATGCCTTTGAGCACTTTGGCAACCTGCCGGGGGCGCTCCCTGATGGAGCGGCGGAGTTTGCGCTCCGTCTCTTCCATGTCTTTTTTCACAAGGCCCGCCAGGGAGATGTTGTAACTCTCAAAGTGGCAGTTATATACGCGCAGCGAGGTGCTGTCAAGGGGGATATCGGCCCAGAGAGCCATGTTGGTGGACTTTTCAAAGTCTTCCTTCCCTTTGGCCGATGCCTTCCTTCTGGTCAGCGTAACGTTTCCTGCACGCCAGTTCTTGCCGGTGAGCATATAGTATTCCGCCTTGTAGCCGGGGAAATGCCTTTTAAGCCAACTTTCTATGGAGATGCTCTCCGGGAGGTAGAATTCCTGGAGGCAGATAATGTCCGCGTCAAGGGTATTGACGTAGGATGCGACATCTTCGGCCAGTTTCAGGCGGTCCGCCCCCTCCGGGCCGTGCCTGAAGAGGCCCACATTGTATGAAACAACGGTGAGAGTAGGTTCAGGGGCGTCTTTGGGGGCCGATACCTGGAAGTATCGGCCGGCAAAAAAGAGCGAAGGGATAAGCGCAAGCGCAAGCACAAGACGCGTCCTTGAGCGCCTGATGAGGGCCACGACAAAAAGGATGAGCGTTGCAGGAAGCACCACCGGGTAGATAAGGCCGAAGAGCGTAAAGAACCAGGCCTTTTCCGGAGGCACTATGATGGATAGATAGCCAAGCACAAGGAGTGAAGTCAGCACCATTGCAACGGTGCCGAATGACAGGCTGGTGAACCAGTGACGCTTCCTTGGTACTTGCTTTGCCATCAGTATCTGTAGAGTTTGCCGCGTTTTTTCCAGTACAGGATTGTGAGCCAGCCAAAGAGGGCGCCGCCAAGGTGGGCAAAATGCGCCACGCCCATCTGGGTGCCGGTTATTCCGGTAAGGAGTTCTATGCCGATAAATATGATTACCATCCACTTGGCATCCAGCGTGACGGGCGGGAAAATGAGGGTCATGCGGGCCTGCGGATAAAGCATTGCGAAGGCAACCAGCACGCCATAAACGGCTCCTGAAGCACCCAGGACGTGGGGTATGCTGTTGTAGATGTACTGCGGGCTGGTGCCGGGATAAGCCTTGATGAGCTCCTGCACCTGGAGAAATTCAACTCCGGTGTGAAGGGCCACGGCTCCAAAGCCCGTGATGGCGTAGAGGATGAGGAACTTCTGAGTGCCAAGGACCCTCTCCACCACCATACCGAACATCACCAGGGTGTACATGTTGAAGAAGATGTGGAAGAGGCCGTCGTGCATGAACATGTGCGTAACGGGCTGCCACCAGCGGAAATCCGACGCCAGCGGGAATGCCATCGCAAACGTGCCTTTCATAAACACGGGGTTTATGAGCGTTGCCACAAACATTATCACGTTCACGTAAAGGAGGTTACGCGTTACGGGAGGTATGTTTTCAAGGAATCTTGCCATTATTGGAATTTCTTTTCTAGTTCTTCCGGGCCCACTATTGAGATAATCTTTTTGCCGGAAGGGGTGTATTCAGGGTTGTCGCTCTGGAGAAGGGCATCCACAAGGCGCTGGGCTTCCAGGGGGGAGGTGAGTTTATCACCTCCTGCAGCACCCAGAAGGGCAAATTTACCGGCCATTGCCTGCTCCATTACCCCGGGAAGGGAGGCGCTGTCATCCGATAGGATGAGAAGGAGGTTTCCAACCATTTCCTCCGCCTTTCCGGGCTCTGCGCTGTAGCCTTCGGGGACACCGTTCACAACAACTGTATCGGAGCCGAAAGGCGCTATGTCAAAGCCCATTTTCCTCAGCATTTCACTGTTGGCGTCTATTGTGAGGCGGCCCTCCACGCCAACTGCAACCGTAACGGGGAAAAGGGCCTGCTGGGACACATGGGCCTGCCCGGTAAGGGCTTTCAGGAAGCGGTCGAAGAGGAGGCGTTCCCGTGCACGGCGCACGTGGACTATCATAAGGCCTGTGGCGCTCTGCATCAGGATGTACTTTCCCTGGACCACAAGGATCTGCCGGGTGGGAAGCGTACGGTTTTCAAACAGGGCCCCGTAGTTCTGGGACTTTTCCACGTGGGAGGAGTAGGGCACGTCATGCCCGGCTTGACCGGGCATCTCCCTGAAGGGGTCGTAGTCCGGATCCAGACCCACCGTAGGGGTGCTGGAAGGGGTATATTCCCTGAAACTTGTGCCGATCACAGGCATCTCCCTGGCCTCAGGGTTGTCAAAGTCTATGTTGCCCGCAATGGAAGATCGGCCCATGGCTTCCTTTACTGCCGCAAAGACGGTCTGGAAGAGGAGCTGGTCTTCCTCGAACTTAATCTCTGCCTTGGTGGGGTGGATGTTCACGTCTATGCTGGAGGGGTCCACGTCTATGTAGAGAAAGTACGAGGGGGTGGTGCCTTCCGGGATAAGGTTCTCATAGGCCTTCATAACGGCTTTGTGGAGGTAGGGGCTGCGGAAATATCGGCCATTGACAAAGAAAAACTGGTTCCCCAGGGTCTTTTGGGCGCTTTCCGGGCGACCGGCGTATCCGCGGAGGGAAGCGATGGTGGTATCGGCCTCAATGTCCACAATATCACCTACCACGGCGGCTCCCAGGAGGTCCTGGATGCGGAATTTGAAACTTTTGGCGGGCTTTACCACATGGATGTCCCGGCCGTTATGGGTGAGGGTGAAGCCTATGTCCGGGCGGGTGAGAGCTACCCTTTGGAATTCTTCCACAATGTGCCTAAGCTCCACGTTGTCTGATTTGAGGAACTTCCGGCGGGCGGGGATATTGAAAAAGAGGTTTCTCACGGCGATATTAGTGCCGATCGGGCAGGAGACTTCCTTTGTTCCCTTGTTCTCGGAGGCCGACATCTGCACCTCAACGCCGGAATCCTGGTCCGGGGTGCGGGTGCGGAGGGTTACATCGGCCACAGCGGCTATGGAAGCCAGGGCCTCTCCCCTGAATCCGAAGGTAAGGATGTGGTGAAGATCTTCGGCGCTTTGGAGTTTACTGGTGGCGTGACGCTCGAAGCACAGCACGGCGTCGTCCGGATTCATTCCGCTGCCGTTGTCTATCACCTGGATGAGCGTGCGACCGGCGTCGGTCACGGATACCGTGATGCTTGTTGCACCAGCATCCACCGCATTCTCCATCAGTTCCTTAACCACCGAGGCAGGTCTCTGGACCACCTCCCCGGCAGCAATCATATCGGCAATATTCTTTGGTAATATCTTTAATTCCATATTGTCAAATGCTTCAGGTCATGCACCTTCCAAAATCCTTCCGGGATTTGTTCCCCGGTCATTCCCACCGCTTCGCGGCGGGCCCCTCCCGTTCCGGGATAATTCCCGTCCCCCCTATAAATCCCCCGAGGGGGATATTTGCCCTACCGGGGCCGGCCATAGGTTTTTGAGGGTATGGGACCTTACACTGTTACAAAAGTTCAAAGAATTTGGCCATAAAAATGAGCACTGCCACAATGAGGATCAGGGTGATGATGGTGATGACAGTGTGGGCAGCACGCATGTCTGAGCGTGTTTTCATATAGTTTCCATTACGGAAAGCGCCGCGGAGGCTGCTGCCGGGGACGTATGTGCCGTCCTTCCTGGCGGCTTCATTGGTGCCGTCAACGTCTCCGAACATTGCCTTGCGCTTTTCTTCCTCAGGGTCATAGTAGCGGGGCTTGTAGTTGAAAACCCTGTGCGGCTGATTCCCGAAGAATCCGAAATTGAACAGACTGGCCATATTTTTATCCTTTAACTTACAAAAATACCATTTTTTTGGCGGGTTTGCAACTGCGTGGCACTTGGGCTTGTTGAAATGCCGGTTTTCCTCTGTGGTGAGATGGAGGGTATTCCGCTCCGCTCTTTGGTAATGACGTGGTGGTGGCAGCTCCCTCTTTGGTAATGCCGTGGCGGTGGCAGCTAAAGCGTTGTAACTCAATAGTTTATACGGTTCTTTGGGAAAACCGGTTTTCCCAAAGAATCCCACAAACGCTTATGAATCAACACATTAACTGCCACCAGCACCTTCGCCATTTTTTATCTTTGTTCCCATGTTACGTGAACTCACAGATTTGCTGCTGCCCAGGGAGTGCATTGTATGCGGCAGGCAGCTTGGAGCAAGGGAGGAGCAGTTGTGCATCTGGTGCGCAGCGGATATTCCCCTCACCTATACGTGGGAGCAGCCCCACAACATAATGGCAGACCGTTTCAACGCCACGCTGGAGCGGATACGCGCACCTGATGAGAAGATGGAATACGCCTATGCGGCCTCGTTGCTTTACTACCATAATGAGAACCCCTACAAACGTATCCCTCAGGCACTTAAGTACGGCGGGAACATAGGTGCGGGCCGATGGTTTGCCTCCCTTCTTGGCACAGAGATGGCCAGGGTGCCGCACTTCAAGGACGTTGATACGGTGATTCCTGTGCCGCTTCACTGGCGCCGCAAGTTCAGCCGCGGGTACAATCAGGCAGAGGTAATTGCGGCGGAACTTGCCCGGGCCCTTGGCGCCAATCTCCGTACCGACATCCTCAAAAGAGGCCGGAGCACCCACACCCAGACCACCCTGGATGCGGATCAGCGTCTCCGGAACATTAGCGGCGCTTTCAGCGTAAGGCACAAAATCCCAGGCCGGCATGTGTTGGTTGTCGATGACACTTTCACCACCGGTGCAACGCTCTCCGAGTGCTGGATAACACTACGGAGAGCCCTGGGGCCCTCCGTAAGGATATCGGTTGCAACTCTTGCTATGGTAGAAGCTTAGGCCTTCAGCGCACGCATGGCATTGAGGACGGCAAGGACGGTTACTCCAACATCGGCAAAAACGGCCATCCACATGGTTGCAAGGCCAAAAGTTGCAAGCACAAGCACCAGGACTTTTATGCCTAGTGCAAACCAGATGTTCTCCTTGGCAATGCGTATTGTGCGGCGGGCTATGCCTATTGCGGTGGCAATTTTGGAGGGCTTGTCGTCCATCAGCACAACGTCTGCGGCTTCAATGGCGGCGTCGGAGCCAAGGGCGCCCATCGCTATGCCGACATCGGCCCTGGTGAGGACGGGGGCGTCGTTGATGCCGTCGCCCACAAATGCCAGCGGGCCGTTGGGAAGGAGAGCTTCAACGCGGGATACTTTGTCTGCGGGGAGAAGCTGTGCGTGATATCGGTCCACTTTCAGGGCCGATGCCACGGCCGCCGCAACGCTCTCCTGGTCCCCGGTGAGCATTACTGTCTGCTCAACGCCTGCGGCCTTGAGAGCCTGGATTGCATCGGCGGAATCGGCCTTGATGCGGTCAGAGATAACTATGTGCCCGGCGTAGACGCCGTCTATGGCAACGTGGATGACGGTGCCGCTGTTGTGG
Organism: uncultured Bacteroidia bacterium; assembly: GCA_902768955.1. Lineage (GTDB taxonomy): Bacteria > Bacteroidota > Bacteroidia > Bacteroidales > UBA932 > Cryptobacteroides. The sequence goes on from CACXNH010000005.1 coordinate 24,487, forward strand.
CAGGGGTGCCAGACAGCACCTTCGGCCTCCATAAGCTGGCTGTTGCCGACGGCCACCTTCTTGCCGTTTACAACGGCTCTTACGCCGTGGCCGGCGGTTTCCTCTATGGCGCTGATCTCGCAGTTGTCGGCTTCATCGGGATAAGCGTTCCTCAGGGCCATTGCAATGGGGTGCGTGGAATGGCGCTCCACATGTGCCGCCATATGCAAAAGTTCCTTGCTGTCAATTACTTCCGGATGCACGGCAGTAACTTCAAAGACGCCTTCCGTGAGGGTGCCTGTCTTGTCAAATACTACGGTTTTTACCTGTGACAGGGTGTCCATAAGGTTGGACCCCTTGATGAGTATGCCCTTACGGGACGCTCCGCCAAGGCCGCCAAAGAAGGTGAGCGGCACGGAGATCACCAGGGCGCACGGGCAGGAAACCACCAGGAACAGGAGACCCCTGTAAATCCAGGTGACCCATTCTCCGGTGACGAGGCCGGGAATGACGGCCACCAGCACCGCCAGTGCCACCACGATCGGCGTATAGATGCGGGCAAACTTTGTGATGAAGCTCTCGCTGCGGGACTTGCTCTCAGCGGCATTCTCAACAAGGTCCAGGATCTTGGCGGCGGTGGACTCTCCAAACGCCTTGGTGGTGCGTACCCTCAGCACGCCGGAAAGGTTCACGCATCCGGAAAGGATTTCATCATCCGGGCCGATGCTCCTTGGCACGCTCTCCCCCGTAAGCGCCACAGTATCAAGGCTTGAGGAGCCTTCAAGCACAACGCCGTCCATGGGCACTTTCTCACCTGGCTGGATGAGGATGATCTCCCCGGGGGTAACCTCTTCCGGTTTGACGATGGTAAGTTTTCCGCTTCTCTCCACGCGGGCACTGTCCGGGCGGATGTCCATAAGGTGCTCGATGGATTTGCGGCTCCGGCCCTCGGCCATCTCCTCAAAGAGTTCTCCCACCTGGAAGAACAGCATCACAAAGACGGCCTCCGGGAACTGGGATTCGGCCCCGGGAATAAAGCCGATTGCAAGTGCACCAAGGGTAGCGATGCTCATTAGGAAATCCTCGCTGAGGGCCTCGCCGTGAAAGAGTCCTTCGGCCGCTTCCTTCAGGGTGTCCCAACCCACAATCAGGTAGGGCACAAGGAACACAAGAAGGTGCTGCCAAGTGGCCCAGGAGGGGGTGTTCCGTTCAATGAGCCAGGCGGCAATCAACAGCACTGTGGCCACAATAATTTTGACTATGCGGCCGCGGCCCTCTTCTTCCCCGTGGTGGTGATGGTGCCCATGTCCGTCATGGTGATGGTGGTGGTCATGGCAACCGCAGTCATGAGCGTGATGCTGCTCACTGTGTTCTTCGTGAAGAGCGTGGCTCTCACTTTCGGAATCTGTATGATGAAGTTTTTCCATATCTGGTGTGTTTTTCTGATGCAAATGTACGGGAAGGTTTCTGCAACCGGGTTGCAAATGTCACGAGACCAAAGTGTCGCAGGTCTAATGCCGGAGTGTCGCAGGTCTGCAAAAACCGCCGGACCTGCGACGGTTGTTTGCTCCTAAGCCCTATATGCGTCGCAGGTGACATAAAAAACGCAGACCTGCGACGATTGGGGCCGCCACCTGCGACAAAAAGGCCGATGACCTGCGACGATTGGGGCCGCCACCTGCGACAAAAAGGCCGATGACCTGCGAGGGTACAAGATGGTTTCTGTAAGCGGATTGCAAAGTTTTTCGGGTGGCAGCTAAGTTGCTTATTCATAGACACTTACAGAGTTCTTTGGGAAAACCCGTAATCCCAAAGAACGCCGCAAACAACTGAGCCACAACACATTAGCTGCCACCACCACGGCATTACAATGGAGGGGAGACAAGAACGGGGAAAGCACGAGCTGCCACCGCCACGGCATTACAGCGAGGGGGGTGAGCAGAAAACGGGAAAAGCATTGGCCACCACACCACCGCCACGGCATTACAATGGAGGGGAGACAAGAACGGGGAAAGCACGAGCTGCCACCGCCACGGCATTACAGCGAGGGAGTGAGCAGAAAACGGGAAAAGCATTGGCCTCCACACCACGGCATTACTATGGAGGGGAGACAAGAACGGGGAAAGCACGAACTGCCACCGCCACGGCATTACTATGGAGGGGAGACAAGAACGGGGAAAGCATTAGATGCAACAGCAAAAGGGGTTGTGGCATAGCAATAAAATTGCTATATTTGTAAACTATGTTTAAGGTACTGGGTATATTTGGGTTTTTGAGCTTCGGGTGGGCGGATATCCTGGATATCCTGATGGTTGCCCTCATCATCTTTTTCCTGATCAAAAGCATCAGGAAGGACTCCGGCATCCTTAACATAGTTCTCATTCTGGCGGTGCTGCTCATTCTGCAAGCGCTGGTTAAGGCCCTCAACATGAGGATGATGAGCGCCCTTCTGGGGGCGCTACTGGATGTTGGTGTGCTTGCCATAATCATCCTTTTCCAGCCGGAAATACGTCACCTCCTCAACCGCATGGCTGTTCAGTCGGGCCTTTCCAGAAGGAGCGGTGAGATTTTCAACAAATTGATGGGCATCAAGGAGGAATCCATGGGCTCACAGTCTGTCATAGAACTCTCTGAGGCCGTGAGGGCCATGGCCGCAGAGAAAACCGGCGCACTCATAGTGCTCCAGCACAAGAGTGACCTTGATGAGTACAAAGCCACCGGAGATGCTTTTGAAGCGGAGATAAACCGCCGCCTCATCATGAACATCTTCTTCAAGAACTCCCCTCTCCATGACGGCGCAATGATAATAGTGGGAGACCGCATTGTGGCCGCCCGCTGCCAGCTCCCCATGACCGCCAGAAGGGACATCCCTGCCCATTACGGCATGAGGCACCGCGCCGCCATAGGAGTAACCGAGGACACTGACGCAGACGTAATTGTGGTAAGTGAAGAAACCGGCAACGTCTCCTATGTCCACGGCGGGGATATCCAGACAATCAAGAACATTGAGGAGTTAAGGTCTATTCTGGCCCACACTCTGTTAGCCAAGGAGGAAGCGTAGGAGATGGATACAAGGCTTGAGGCGAAGCTTGGCTTTGACAAGGTTAGGGACACTATCAGCGCCCGCTGCTGCACGGAATACGCCGCAGAAAGGGTGGCCACTGAGGAATTCTGCACCAATCCGGCCGATATTCACCGCCGTCATCTCCTTACGGACGAAATGCGCCTTATCCTCATGTTTGAGGAAAGTTTTCCCACATCCGGATATATTGACGCTATCCCGTTCCTGGAACCTATCGGCAAAAATGCCTCAATAGACATCCTCTCCCTTGGAAAACTCCGCACTCTTCTGGACACCCTCCGGAAGGCCCTCCATTTCTTCCACACCGTCAAGGAAGGCATCTACCCCAACCTCCAGCACATGGCGGCCGGTATCGGCGCCCCCGCAGAGGTAATGCAGCGCATAGACTCCATCCTGGACCGCCACGGGGAAATCAAGGACACCGCCAGCGACGATCTTTACAAGATCCGCCGCAGCATAAAGGAAAAGGAAATCAATGTCTCCAAGCGTATGAACGCCATCCTGAGGCAGGCGCAGCAGGAAGGGTTTGCCGATGCCGATGCTTCAGTTGCCATAAGGGATGGAAAGATGCTCATACCGGTTTCATCGGCCAAAAAAAGAGCCTTCCAGGGCTTTGTGTACGATGAAAGCGCAACGGGAAAGACAACCTTTATGGAGCCCGCAGAGATTGTGGCGCTGCAAAATGAAATTTCTGAACTGCACTTTGCCGAAACCCGCGAGATTGCAAAGATCCTCTATGAATTCGCGGAGTTCCTGAGACCGTTTGTACCGGAGCTTATTGATGGCGCCCAGTTCATAGGAGAACTGGATTTCATCATGGCAAAGGCCAATGTTGCGCTGAGTTACGTTGCCGGAATGCCCGTTGTGAGCGAGGACGGTGCCCTGAGGCTCCGCAAAGCCCGCCATCCTCTTCTGGAGAAGTCCTTAAAGCGCGAGAAAAAGGCCATCGTGCCGCTTACGGTAACCCTCACGCCCCAAAAACGCATCCTCCTTATCTCCGGCCCCAACGCCGGGGGAAAGAGCGTGTGCCTCAAAACTACCGGCCTCCTGCAGTACATGTTCCAGTGGGGAATGCTCATCCCCACCTCTGAAACGTCGGAGCTTCCGGTCTTTGACCGCATAATGGTGTCTATCGGGGACGACCAATCCCTGGAAAACGACCTCTCCACCTACAGTTCCTTCCTCACGGACATGAAGGCAATGCTGAGCGTGGCCGATTCAAAGACGCTGGTACTCATTGACGAATTCGGCGGCGGAACGGAACCGGCGGCGGGCGGCGCCATCGCGGAAGCCATCCTCCACGAACTTGACACCCGCGGCGCATACGGGGTAATCACCACCCATTATACCAACCTGAAACTCTATGCATCGGCCTCCGAATCCGGCGTCATAAACGGCGCAATGCAGTTTGACGCCGCAACGGTAGCACCCTTGTTCGTTCTGGAACAGGGCCTTCCGGGCTCTTCCTTCGCCTTTGAACTGGCCCGCAAGATGGGACTCCCGGAACCCATAGTCCATGACGCGGAGGAACGTGCCGGAGAGCAGTTTGTGGGTATTGAGAGAAACCTCCGCAAGATTGCCAGAAGCCGCCGCGCCCTGGATGAGAAACTTTCCAAGATACGCGCCACTGACAAAACCCTTGAAGGCCTCACTGACCGCTATGAGAAGGAACTTGAGGAGATAAAGGAGATGCGCCGCCGCATCCTGGAAGAGGCCCGTGCAGAAGCTGAAAAGATAGTGCGTGAGGCCAACAAACGCGTTGAAGGAACCATCCGCGCCATCAAGGAATCACAGGCCCAGAAAGAGGAAACAAAGGCCGCCAGGGCAGAACTACAGGGCTTCCTTGGCGCCCTTGCCGAAGGCACCAGCAAACGGGAAAAGTACATAGACCGTAAGCTGAAGGATGTCCAGGACAGAAAGGCCCGCGAAGACGCCCGAAAGAAGCGCCGCGCCGGCGGGGAAACATTGAAACAGATGGAGCAGGAGGAGGAGCAAGCCCGCAAGGAAGCCGCCTTCCGCAGCGCTCCGCTCAAGGTTGGAGAAAAGGTCCGCATCAAGGACAACGGTATGGTGGGAGAGGTTTCCAAGGTAAGTACCAAAGCCGTCACTGTTATTGTGGGTAATATCACCACAAAACTGCCCCTGGACCGCGTGGAACGCATTACAGCAAATGAATACAAGGCAGTTGCCAAGGCTCCAAACCAGCGCCCCAGGCAGGTCTACGACACCGCCATAAGGGAGCGTAAGGCCAATTTCTCCACGGAACTTGACGTCCGCGGGGAGCGCGTGACAGACGCCCTGGAAATTGTAATGAAATATGTTGACGATGCCCTTATGTTGGGCGTCCCTTCGGTGCGAATTTTGCACGGAAAAGGAACCGGTGCCCTGAGGGAGGAGATTCAGAAGTACCTGCGCACTGTGCCGGGCGTTGTATCGGCCCAGGACGAGCACGTACAGTTTGGTGGAGCAGGAGTCACCGTTGTCAAATTTGAGTAGCATGAACGTTCTTAGAACCAGCAAATTAGGAGAACTTGGAGAGCAGATGGCCTGCGATTTCCTGGAATCCCGCGGCCAGCACATACTGGACCGCAACTGGCGGGCCGGCCATCTGGAGATAGACATAGTGTCGGAGGGCCCGGACGGCCTTCATTTTGTGGAGGTCAAAACCCGCAAGGCTCCCGTCACCACCACCGTGTCAGACCAGGTCAATCCCGTCAAGCAGAAGAGGATATCGGCCGCCGCATTAAGTTACCTCAACAAAAAGCACATGTACGGCCAGGAGGTTTTCTTTGACATTGTCTCCGTCACTGTAGAGCAGCAGGAAACCCTTGTGAGGTATTTCCCCCAAGCCTGGATACCAATGTTTGTATAACTAACCAACCACATAATGAATAACCACAGATACTGTGTAATAATGGCCGATGGCAGCGGAAACCGCTCCCAGTACGCCCTTACATATAACAGATTCCAGGGCGTTGTGCTGGATGAAAACATCCTGGTGGTGACGCTGGCAAAGTACGCGGAGGAAGCCCGTAAGGCACTCCCCATGCTCCCCCCGGAAAACATCCTCCAGGAGCCTTTTGCCCGTAAAACCGCCCCCTGCATGGCCCTGGCGGCATACAACATCCTTCTCCGTGACCCGGAGGCCGTGATAGTGGCCACCCCCTGGGACCTTGTGATCAGGGATGAATCCATGTTTGCAGAAACCGTCAACGACGCCTTCGCATACGTGGAGGAGCACGACGTCCTCATGACTCTTGGAATTGTCCCTAAATCGGCCGAAGTAAACTTTGGCTACATCCAGGTGAAGGAAGGCCGCAACGCTCACCTCATGGCCGGCCCGCTCAAAGTGAAAACCTTCACGGAAAAGCCCTCACAGGAGCTTGCAGAGGTATTTATCCGCACCGGAGAGTTCTTCTGGAACAGCGGTATCTTTGTCTGGAAGGCCGATACAATCTGCAAGGAACTGGAAAAGTACGTCCCGGAAGTGACGGAACTCTTCCGCGGCTGGAAGGAGCACATCCAGGAGCCCGCCTTTGTGGAAAGGGCCTACTCTGAATGCCCCAAGGTATCCCTTGACTACGGCGTCATGGAGCACACGGAACGCGCCTGGCTCTATCCAGCCAGGTTTGGATGGGCCGATATTGACAGGATTTAGAATTTAGCTCCCAACTGCACTCCTACAGCAACGCCATGAACCACCCCGCTCCCCGCGCGGAAGCGGTAAGTGGCGCAAAGGCCGATGTCGTAACGGGGACTCTCAACAGTATAGAACCTCAGGGGAACGTCCAAACCGGCAAGGTGATTATTCTCTATGGTGTAACTGTTGTCGCTTAAAGAGAGTTCATACCCCTTGAATAGATAAAAAGTCTGTGCCGGATAAGACTTGAAGCATCTCTCATAACCAAGTCCCGCCCCCAGTTCAAACCTGCGCCAGAAGCCCACTTCCGAGAAAGGACGAAACAGAGCATACACCATGGCGGTAGACCGGTTCTGACTACTACCGGCTCGCCAGGAGGCCTCGCCGCTCAACTGCGCGGCAAGAGAGAAGATGTCAGTAAACCTGTAACTGTATTCCGCTTGAAGGCCAGGGCACGCATTGAGCAGATCCGTGTAAATGCCAATACCAAACCTGGAGCGCCTCACATCCTGGGCCGCACCTTCCAAACTTATCAGTCCTAGCCCCACAACAAGCAGGGCGCTTAACCATAAATGTTTCATATTTTATAGTTTAATGATTTCACACTCAACAATATTAATAGCAGTAAATAAAACAAATCAATTGCTTTGGAGTATTTTACATAAAATGTCATGTCCCGGCTGGTTTCCGATTCTTCGCGGTGCAGTCCGGTCCTGAATTCGGTCTGGCTGTTTATTTTGCCGTACGGGGTTATGATCTGCCTTTCGATAAGTTCACTTTTAATCAACGAATTGCTGGAGAGGACCATAAAGATTTCCGCACCTTCCCGCACATACTCTATCATCAAGTCCGTAAATAGCGCCTCATAACAAATCAATGGACTGAAACGAGTATTCCCGGACGGAAAAGCATTGCCATCCACGTTGTCTCGGAGCGTAACCGGATAGGGGATCAGTTTGTGCAACCGGCTACTCAGGTGTTTTTGCAAGGGGACATATTCACCGAAGGGGACTCTTTTAACTTTATCACGCCTGAAAACACCTTCTTTTGAATAACTTACAGCGGCATTTTCAAACCTTCCGGGCGCCAAAGTCCACACCCCCAGCAAAATAGTGGGGTATATCCCGGCTTTCACGTCGCGCCTCAGTTTGGTCATTAAGGGAGACACTGTTTCCTGCGGATGGATGAAAGTATATATTCCTTCCGGCAGCACCACAATCTCTGCCCCATCATGAGCGGCAGTTTCAATATATCGGGGAACCTGGTCTTTCTCATCAATGTCTGCAATGGGTATCATGGCGACATTCACTTTCCCCTTTGTGGCGTTTGTCCTGTTGCCTCCCAACAGGCACAGAAGGGGCACAGATGCCAAAAATGCCCAGACGTGTTTCCTTACAGGTTTTTGAGTGGCAGTATTAAAGATAACGCAGGCAATCAGGACTACCCAAAGTGTAATCCAAAAAGGTCCGGTCATCGAGTAGGCCGATGCTATTCCCGGGATATCCACAGCCACCGATCCCAATTGAATCAGGGGACTTCCTACCGGATATTTAGCAAAAGCATAATCTGCAAAAAGAAAAGACAACAATACCCAATGGGAGGATATTCTCTTTGGAATTATAATCAATATGACAAAAACAGCCCCATAGCAAAGAGTCATTATTGGAATCAGCAGCAGGCTTCCCCAACCGTGAGTTTGGGCATACGGGAACAAAAAGTATAGCTGAGATGTTACCGTTTGTTCGGAAAATCTGAAAACTTTTAGTAATTTTGTTGCTGCTTAGCTAGCCCAGCATCCATTCTTTTCGGAATTAGTCAAATTGGATTGGCTTTGGGAGATGGTTGCAGGGTTGGGTGGGCAAATGACATACGAAGACGTTACTGTCGTTTATCTTCTAAGCACAAACTTCGCAATTTGAAACTCAAAGAAGATAGCGCAACGGGGCGTCCACTGGTGATGACGATTCGGTCATCTGCGCCGTTATCTGGGCGTGGAGATTACTGTATATCATCCCTGACGTGGGCTAGCTGCGTTGCTTATCCTTTGAGTTGGGCAGCGAAGGCCTGTGCTTGGGATGAGCAAGAGTAAAACTCCCACGTCTTTTTTATATCCGTTCGGATTTGGGCAGTTACCGGGCACAACCTTATTCTTAGATGAAAAATCTAACTGTTTTCTCAACTATTATTGTAAGTGCCATTTTGGTAACATCGTGTGGCTCTGCAAAAAAGGTATCTAACACAACGCCTTATGGGCAAAAAATGGAGGAAGAGACCTGTATCTCTGAGTACAAGAAAAAACCAACACTCAGGGCGTATGGAATGGCCACACATTTTAAGGAATCCGCTGCGACCAGTTTAGCTGAAGCTCAAGCCAGAGCAATGTTCGCTAGGAAAATCGAATCAGCCGTTCTTGCAGCGACAGAAGAACTCGCTGTATCATTAGAACAATATGCCGGAGGTGTTGCTGACGGACAATCTGTTTCCGACCAATCTGCAGAAGGAAATTCATATGTCACCACGATTGCACAACAGGTTGTACGTAATACCCATACAATTGAAACATCTAGATATTACGGTGACAACAAGCAGTTTACAATATATGTATGTATGGAGTATAAGGGTTCAGAGTCCGAGCTTGCAAATCAGATTGAGTCTAACGTTAAAGAAAGAATATCTCCAGAAGATAGGGCAAAAATTGAACAACGTCATGACAAATTTCGCGATAGAATTCTTTCGGTGTTAGGGAAATAGTAATTGAAAATGAGTAAGGGCCTGTATTCCATAATATTAGTTTTCTTTTTGGCCTTGCCATCCATGGCTAGTAATCCGCCACGAGCAAAATGGATAGGCAATCCCCCTACTGGTAATCGTTCGCTATATTTCATTGTTGTTCACAATGATGCCTCTTCTTCTTTAGATGGAGCAAGAACATATTCTTTAAAGGATCTCGCATCCAATGTGGAACGCACGGATAAGGTTAATGTAAACGAGATTTATTCCGATAAGAATATTCAAAAGTATAACTCAAACGGGAAGATTGATTATATTGGTTCTGATGACTATTCATTGGAACTTCAAGTCGAGGGCACTGCGTCGCCTATTCATTCCAGACGAGTTGACGAATATTGGAAAACTATTGATAGAGGAGGAATGCCGGCACTTGATTATTATGCTATATACGCAGTAGAGAAAATCGGTTCACGAGCCGATTTTTCCAACATAAAAGTGTCGAATTCTTATGGAATTCAATATATGTGGAGATCTATTCTTGTTCCAGGATGGGGACAAATGTTCAAGGGGTCTTACACAAAGGGAGGTATAATGATGGGCGGAACATTAGTCGCTGCAGCTGGAATTATTTATGCAGAAAATCAGCGAGGCGATTATATGCAATATATGAATCAAACACACGATGCCAATATTATTCGTTCTTACCAGACGAAAGTTAACCAATTTGCCACAATTCGAAATATATGTATTGGAGGAGCAGCTGCAATTTATATTTGGAATATAGTTGATGCTTTGGTTTCACCAGGCGCAAGCCATATTATTTTTAACAATGATAGAGTCTCTATGTCGCCTACGACGTATCAAAACGGAGGTGTCGGCATCTCTACAACCTATAATTTCTAGATGATGAAAAAAATAATCCTTCTCTGTTTAACTTTCATTCTTTGCTGCATAGCATGCAGTAAACCGGAAATATCAACACTTGGCAGCATTTCCGGCATAGTCGTGGATGCTTTATCAAAAGATGCAATTTCTGGCGTTAAAGTCACGCTCACTCCTGGCGGTTCATCACAGTTAACAGGAAAGGATGGAACCTTTTCTTTTGAAGAGTTGGAGTCTCAAGAATACACATTGTCTTTCACAAAAGATAATTATGAAAGTGAAACCCAAAAGGTGATGGTTCGTGCGAATATATCATCTAATGTGCAAATATCCCTTTCACCGATTCAACCGATTCTTGCAGTCAACACAAATGTGTTGAACTTCGGAAATGAGACGAGTACACTTGCCATAGATATAACAAATGCAGGAAAAGGTGTACTTAAATGGAATATCAGTGAGAATATTGATTGGATATCATGTTCGCCAGATAAGGGGAAAACAGAAGAAGAAAAATCCACATTGGTTGTGACTGCTGATCGTTCTAAATTAGAACAGGGGAATTATTCGGAGTCTTTTATTGTTGCATCAAATGGAGGGAGTGCAACAATTGTCGTTTCAATATCTGTAAATAACATAAAGCTTTCGGTAGAACCGTCGGAGTTGGATTTCGAGACACTATCTAATTCAAAACAATTATTACTTACAAACACCGCTGCCGGGTCTTTGCGATATACGGTTTCATCGAGCAGAAGTTGGCTCACCTTGTCAAAGGAAAGTGGATCAATCACGACATCTGACTATATTTCAGCTGTCGTTTCACGTGAAGGGTTATCCGCTGGGCACTATGATGCAAACATTGTATTTTCCACAGACGGAGGAGAAATAACTGTGCCGGTAAAAATGGATGTTGCCGTTAACGAGACTCCTACCGTCACGGTTGAATCGGTATCCGAAATCAAATTTAATTCTGCTCTTCTTCATGGTACGGTAGTGTCTGTCGGAAGTGATAAAATTACAAGATACGGATTCTGCTGGGGTGAAAAATCAACGCCTACAATAGAAGATAACTTCTCCAATCTAGGAGATTGTTCTACAGCCGAAGCATTTGAAAGCATCGCCAATAATCTTAAGTCAGAAACAAAATACTATTTCAGGGCATATGCTGAAAACAACGTCGGTCTAGTTTATAGTGAGAAAACCCTTTCATTCACCACTACGGGTCTCCCTTCCTTACCTGGTGTATCAACTGGTTCTGTTGAAAATGTTACTGCAAATACTGCACGCGCAAAGGGCACTTTAACTTCTCTTGGGAATGTTGACAAAATAACCCATTATGGTCATGTTTGGGGACTTTCTGCAAAGCCAACCTTGGAGGATGCCAAGTATAGTGATCTCGGTGAGGCAACTACAACATCATCATTTGTGAGTGACGTGTCTGAACTATCATCCCATACAACATATTACATTAGAGCTTATGCCACGAATGAAAAAGGAACATCTTACGGAGAAGACATTACTTTTGTTACCTCAAAGGAGGATGCAAAGGTTTCAACTTCCGAGGTAACAGAGATTGTTCATAATGCTGCTACATGCGGAGGCGTAATTACTCAAACAGGTGGCCATACGATAACGGAAAAGGGCGTATGTTATGGGAAAAATGCATTGCCGACAGTCAATGATTCAAAACAAGTCGCGACATCCGAAAAGGACGCATCTTTCTCGTGTCGCATTACAGGGCTAGAGAAAGAAACGACATATTATGTCCGTGCCTATGTAAAGACATCGGACAATACACTATTCTATGGTGATGACCTGTCTTTTAAGACAACAAAGGAGGTTAAACTGCCTACCCTTTCTTCTGTGACCATTTCCAATATCCAGACCACTAGTGCGACTTTCGTTGGAACCATTATTTCAGATGGTGAAAGCGAAATTACCGAATGCGGTTTCTGCTGGTCAGATGTTGCAGAGCCTACTATAGTTGACAACAAGGCTAGTTGCGATCCTCAATCAAAGGAAATGGGAAAAAACATCACTTCTCTAAAAGAAGGAACAAAATATTATGTTCGAGCATATGCAAAAAATGCAATGGGATATGCATATAGTGAAGTTGCTTCTTTTGAGACACAAGCAATAACAGTCCCGTCATTGTCTAACACCACTATTGAGAATATTGGTAAAACAACGGCAGATGCCAGTGCTTCTATTGTTTCAAATGGTAATTCTCCTATATTGGAAGTGGGCTTCTGCTGGTCAACTTCTCCGAATCCTACAATCTACGACAATACGGTTACTGGTAACGTATCCAGCAATCCAGTGTCAATTACTATTAATGGACTTCCCGGACTAACTACAATCTTCGTTAGGGCGTTTGCAAAAAACAGCAAGGGTGTTGGATATGGAGAATCAACCTCATTCCAAACGACCAATTCTGATATTGACGTCTGGGACGGGACAGCAGCATCCTCTTTTGACGGTGGTTCTGGAACAAATATGGATCCTATTCAAATTAGGACGGGTGAACAGTTGGCTCTTCTCGCAAAGAAAGTAAATTCAGGAACTACATATGACAGCATTTATTTTGTTCTTACGTCAAACATCAATCTAAAAGATATAAAGTGGACACCTATTGGGGGGGGCGTATTAGATGCATATGGTTCCTCTGGTATCTTCAAAGGGAAATTTAATGGACAAGGGCACTATATATACGGTCTAAATATTAATATATCAGGAGATTGCATTGGATTATTCGGAAATATATATAATGCGGAAATTAAAAATTTACATCTATCCGGAAAGGTGATAGGAAGACAATATGTTGGTATGTTGTTTGGTAGAGGATTAGCAACCATAAACAATATTGTAACCGAAGGTCGTGTAGAGGGAACTAATACTGTTGGAGGGATTGGTGGTATGCTTGCAGAAATAGGTTCAGCGTACAATAGTGGCGAATTACTCAATTCTTCAAATATGGCCACTGTTATTGCATCTAGCGGTTCTGCAGGAGGATTGCTTGGAGGAGATACTGGATATAATTCAGGTGGAGAATCAAGTATTATCAATTGCATCAATTATGGTACCGTACAGGGGAATAGTGGAGGTGGAATTAGATCAGCTTCGCATGGTGGCCTTCTAGAAAATGTTTGTAACTATTCTCAAGTACAATCAGGATATGCGATACAACAAGGTTTTTATTATAATCTATCGTTTATTAATTGTTTCTGGCTGAATGATGTTACAAATGATTTCGGATGTGAGAAGGGCTGGAAAGAAAGTAGTATGAATGTCGGCCATACAATAAAGAATAGCGGATCTTTCTCTCGAAATTCAAGACAGTGTACATTAATCACACTTGATAATAAAGATGTTGTCAATGAATTAAATCAATGGGTATCCGAAAATGGGGAGGATAAATATCTTTTGTGGCACTATGAGACTGTTGACGGATATGCCAGACCCTCACTTAACAATAATATGACTCTGTAACCTTTTACCGATATTCTTGAATGAAGAAAACAGTAATCGTTCTCGGGAATGGGTTTGATTTAAGTTTAGGCCTTCCTACCTCGTATCATTCTCTCGTTGAGAGTTCGCATTTTTTGGGGGAAGTTGAAAAAGGGAACAGACTGGCACAATTTCTAAAAGAGAGTACAAGAAATACATCAAATTGGTGTGGCCTTGAAAGTGATTTGTTGCGTTATACCAAGTTAGGGGGAAATAACTATGATTTATTGTATTCAGATTATATCTCTTTAAAGAAGGCAATCAAAGCGTATTACTTGTATGTTAATAATAACTTTGTCTGTAAACCTAGCATTGGGTCAGATGTATTAATAAGCAATTACGCAAGGTATCTCCAAGCAAAGAATAGTGAGTTGTTGATTATCAATTTCAACTATACAACTTCAGCTAAAAGAGTCATTTATAATTCAGCTGGGCGATATGGCGGAAAGTTCTTAAAGTTTATAGAAATTTTTGATGATTTCAGCGATATTATTTCAGATCTAACAGGCGAACAATTCAGGCCCTATTCAAAACATATCCGAGTGATTCATCCTCACGGGACAGTGGAGGATGATATAATATTCGGGGTAAATGATAATGCAGATATTGGAGATTCTATTTTCTTGAAAAAATCTGCCGCAAAATCATACCGCCCCAATTTTAATTGGAATGATCTCAATTCATCTGCAGAGATTATTTTTTATGGTCATTCTTTAGGAGAAACCGACCACCAATACTTCAATGATTTCTTCTTTCAACAGGCGGACATCAATGCTACACCCAAGAAAATGATTTTCTATTATTATGGTGAAACAGAAAGACTTAAATTGATGAAAGAATTAGATACATTAACTAGACAGCGTCTGGGGTCACTCCAAATGAATAATGATATTATATTTGTTGACAGCAGTAATACTGATTATGAAATCACACATAAATTTTAATTGTCATCTATTTGCTATACTTTTTTTAGTTCTGTGTCCTGCTCGTGCTCAATCACAATCGTTTGAAGAATATCGGCAACGGGCCCACGCAAATTTCCAAAATTATAAGCAAACAAAAGTTTCTGAATTTCAAGCTTACAGAGCGAAAAAGAATGCCGAAATGGAGGAATATATACGAAAAGCGTGGAAGGAGATGCCTGAACACACTCCCAAGCCGAAGCCTTATCTTAATGATGATGACGTAAAGCCTGTTGTGATTCCGGATGACATAAATAAGACTCCAAAGGATAACCCAATTATTCCAGATGAGATAATTGAAGACCCTATTCCTCAACCAATCCCGGAACCTGTAGTTCCTATTGAAGAGGTTCCTATCAAAATCGATAAGTTTGTGACCTTCACTTTATATGGAACAGAGTGTAAGGTAAGGTTTGATCTAAGCAAAAAACCGATTCTAAGGAATAGCAGTGAAGAAGCAATTGCTGATATGTGGCATATGCTATGTTCAAGGGAATATGATAATTTGTTTTATGACTGCATTTCCATACGAAAAGAACTCAACATCTGTGATTGGGCTTATGTAAAGCTTGCCGAGTCTCTTTCAACAAAAATTTACGGGTCTTCGCACGATAACAATGCTATTGTTTTCCAATCTGTTGTTCTCTTGCAGTCAGGATTCAAATTGGTGATGGGAAGGGCAGATGATTCATCTATTCATTTGTTGTTGGCTTCTGACTGCGATATGTATGGATATCCATATTATGAGATTAACGGTGAACATTTTTATCTTTTGGATGGTAGTAACGTTGACAAAATGTATTTTATGACGGAATTACCGGATAATCTGAAACAGATGCGTTTGGCTGTAGTCAGTGAAAACAAATTTACACCCAAACATTCAAAATCCCGCGCACTCTCAGCAAGAAAGTATCCAGAAGTGTCTGCAAACGTTTCCGAAAATGAGAATCTAATAGCTTTCTATAACGAATATCCGGAATCATATGTCAATAATGATAGCAAAACCCGTTGGAGATTCTATGCGCAAGCTCCCTTAAGTCAATCTGCAAAGTCAGCACTATATCCTGCACTGCGTAAGGCGATTTCTGGAAAGACAAAACTTGAAGCGGCAAATATACTATTGAATTTCGTCCAGACTGCTTTTGTTTATGAGTATGATGATGTTGTCTGGGGTCGTGACAGGGCTTTCTTCTCAGATGAATCTCTTTATTATCCTTTCTGTGACTGCGAAGACAGAGCAATCCTTTTTTCGCGTCTTGTGAAAGATCTTTTGAAACAGGATGTAGTGCTTGTCTATTATCCCGGACATTTGGCAACAGCTGTTCACTTTGATGAGGATGTTGCTGGAGACTATCTTGTGGTCAAAGGTAAAAAATATACCATTTGCGATCCTACGATTATAGGTGAGGGAGCCCCGGTGGGAATCACAATGAAAAATATGGACAATGGTAAAGCTGTAGTCATAGAATTATAGAAATCTTTGACCGCCTTGCTGAAAGCGATAATCAGGTGGATGAATGTATGAACGAAGATTATTTCAAGGAGGACAGACTATGCATAATTTTGAAGAAATTTTTAACTGACTGCCTAAATATGTAGGCGGCATCTGGTGGCAGGAACATTTTGCTAAGAAATTCGAAGGAACGTTGTGGGGTTCATACAATAACGTGAATTTGATGAAATATAACTGATTGATTATTAGGAAAATAGCGAAAGTTTTTGTAACTTTGGAATAACAACAAACCAAGTACAAACACTTTCGCTATGACGATCGCCAAAGACAAAATTACGGAAATTTTTTGTATGGTGGATGATTTCTGCCATGTTTACGACAGATTTATCAAGATTAATGGACTCGCCCCCAAGCGGGACAAGTCGAAGAGGAAGTACCACCGGGACAGCACTCTGTCCGATGCCGAGGTGATTACCATCATGATACTGTTCCACCTGTGTGGATATAAATGCCTGAAACACTTTTACTTGAACGAAGTTCAGAACAATATGACGACCTGTTTCCCCAGACTGTCTCCTATAACCGCTTCGTAGAATTGGAGCGGAAGGTTGCCGTTCCCTTCATCCTGTTCGTGAAGAAGTGCTGCATGGGAGACTGCACCGGGATCAGTTTCGTGGACAGTACCGCCCTGCGTGTCTGTCGGAACCAGCGCATCCATCTCCACAAGGTCTTCAAGGGGCTTGCACAGCGTGGGCAGTGCTCCATGGGCTGGTTCTATGGCTTCAAGCCATACTGGGCGCGAATCTATGGGAACAGTAGCAAAGGATATCGGGCCAATGCGGAAGGCATAATGCACCATGCCGCGGGAAACGATAAACTTCGCCGTGCTGGCTACCCTTGCCTAATGGACTACTATGTTCAATTGCACAGAGTGTAAGGAACCGCCGTATGCCGAACGGCACGTACGGTGGTGTGAGAGGACGGTAAACGAAAGTAGGAGATAAACTCCATTACTTTCGTTTACCTCCTACTCGATTATTTTTTTCTCTTATTACACTCAAAGTTCTCTTATTTACTCAAGGGTCAATCGGCCACCGGATGGTGTACGAGGCCGTTATTGGGTATTTCTCTTACGGCTTTTCGCTAAAAGTTCTCTTATTTTTCTCTTTGAGTTCTCTTAGTTTTCCGGTCCTGGCATCCACATTTTTCCGTGGCCAAGATGAATCCGTCCGTCAGTCTTGAGTTTCGTGAGCAAGTTACCAATCTTCCTATACTTCTGTTCCTCATTCAGAGCCGAGGAAAGATAAGGAGTGATTAATTCATCTATCTTGGGCCGTGACAGCCTTTCGTGCTCCTGTACAGCCTTTTTCTATCAGATTCATACAGAACTCGTCTGTGAACCCTTTCGCCCGCGTATATTCCACCTCCTGTTCAGTTGCCTGCGCAACGCTTTTGGCAACGATTAGGGCATTCTTGCGTCCTTCTACCAGATTTCGCTTACGCAACTCTTTCACCGCCTCGGCCGAATTCCATCACATGAAACACTATCGGTTCAAACAATACACCCTCACATCCATCGCCTTCCCGCCCTTCACAACAGTCCCCGTTTTCGTTTCTTCCAGCCGGAACCCGTTCTTCTCCAGTACCCGCTCAGATGCCCGGTTCCCCTCAAACACCGTAGCCGATATCCGCTCCAGCCCCAGCTCCTCATGAGCAATACCGAACATCTGCCGAACCGC
>CACXNH010000006.1 GCA_902768955.1 uncultured Bacteroidia bacterium
GTAACTATAACTCCTCTATGATATTGAAAATCTATTAGCCGTCGCAGTTCACCACCCTATGTCACAACGGTGGGGCCTTATACGAAGGCTTAGATATGGGAATCTATGAACGGGAACAGTTCGCACCACCGTTGGAAGCATCCTTCCAGAACGATGGTGCAAATCTAAAAGTGAACGGGAGGGGCCCAAAGCCGCGCGAAGCGCTGGCGCATGGGAGGGATAGGACCGAAGGTCCGTACCGGTCCGAAGGGCATAGGGCTATCCTGCAGGGCCAGGAGGGCGCTACACCGCGGCGGCTGGGCAAAGGGGCCGGGACAGGCTGGGTGGGGCAAAACGGCTACACCGCGGCGGCGAGGCGGCGGGCGAGGTCAAGGAAGGCCTCGGAGTCCGGGCGGTCCTGGAGGGCTGCGGGGGTGCCGAAATCGGCATCCTCGCGGATGGACTGGACCAGCGGAATCTGGCCGAGGAAGGGGATGTCAAGGTCCCGGGCCATCTTTTCTCCGCCACCCTTGCCAAAGATGAAGTACTTCTCCTCAGGGTGCTCCAGCGGGGTGAACCAGGACATATTTTCCACAAGGCCGAAGACGGGCTTCTGGACCTGGGGGTTACGGAACATGTTGACGCCGCGGAGGACATCGGCCAGGGCAACAGTCTGGGGAGTTGTAACTATGACGGCACCCTCTACGGGGACGTCTCCGATGAGGGTGATATGGATGTCTCCTGTTCCCGGGGGCATGTCTATGAGGAGGAAGTCCAGGGGGCCCCAGGCGGTTTGAAGGATAATCTGTTTAAGGGCGGTTGAGGCCATGGGGCCACGCCAGATAAGGGCCTGGCCTTCAGAGGTTACGTGGCCCACGGAGAGCCATTTGACGCCGTATTTCTCTACGGGGACAAAGAGGGCCGATTCTTCCTCCTCCCCCTGCATCCCTATCTGAGCGCCCTCCGTTCCGGTCATGGTGGGGATGGAGGGGCCGTAGACGTCGGCATCGGCAAGTCCAACCCTGTAGCCAAGGCGGGCGAGGGCAACGGCAAGATTTACTGCAACGGTGCTTTTACCCACACCGCCCTTTCCGGATGCTATGCCGATAATATGGCGCACCTCCCGGAGCTGCTCCAGATTGAACTCGATTCCCTTCTTGGCGGGCTTGGCCGGCTCTTTGACAACGGTGTCCACCTCTATGGAAGTGCCGCCGGGAGCGTGCCTGTAAAGGCAGGACTGGACGGCGCCTACAAGATAGTTTTTGAGAGGGTCCGGGCGCTTGGGGAAGGCCAGGGTGACATGGATGCCGTCATCTGTAACCTTCACGTCCTCAATCATTCCAAGTGCGGCAAGGGGAGCGTCTCCTTTTGCGGGGTGAGTAACCTCCCCAAGCCAGGAAAGTATCTGATTTTTATCCATTTTCAGCATTATTTCCACAAAAGTACGCAAAAAACACTAAATTTGTGAAAATAAATAGACTTTAGATGAAACGTATCCTTACCTTCCTTGCAGCACTTGCAGTGTGCACCGTAGCGGTGGCCGATGAAGGCATGTGGCTGCTTCCACTCCTTAAACAACTCAACGGAAAAGACCTCCGCGCGGCAGGTTGCAACCTTACCCCGGAACAGATTTACTCTATCAACAAAACCTCCCTCAAGGACGCCATCGTGCATTTTGGCGGAGGCTGCACCGGCGAGATGATTTCTGACCAGGGCCTCCTTGTCACCAATCACCACTGCGGTTACAGCAGCATCCAGGGCCTGTCTACGGACGAGCATAACTACCTCATGGACGGCTACTGGGCCAAATCCCTGGATGAGGAGATCCCCTGCCCGGGCCTTACCGTCACCTTCCTTGTAAGCATGGAAGACGTGACAAAGGTGATTGAGGAAGGGACAATATCGGCCGATGCCCTTGAGAAGGCCGCTGAAGAAGCCAATCCCGGCTGCACCGCCAGCGTAACGGGTTTTTACAACGACAACGTCCATTACCTCATTATCTACCGCACGTACAAGGATGTCCGCTTTGTGGGTGCTCCCCCGGCATCCATGGGTAAATTCGGCGGAGAGACGGACAACTGGATGTGGCCCCGCCACACCTGCGACTTTTCCATGTTCCGCGTGTATGCCGGCAAAGACAACAATCCCGCAGAGTACTCTGAGGACAACGTCCCCATGAAGCCCGCAAAGAGCCTGAAAGTGTCCCTGAAGGGGGTCAAGGAAGGAGATTACGCAATGGTCATAGGCTATCCGGGACGCACTCAGCGCTACCAGACCGCCACCCAGCTCAACGACATGATAGCCACCAACCGCATCCGCATTGACGCCCGCACCATCCGCCAGGACATTATGTGGGAGGAAATGATTGCCGACAAATCCGTCCAGTTAAAGTATGCCGACAAATACGCCGGCAGCGCAAACGGCTGGAAGAAGTGGCAGGGAGAGGAGCTTGCGTTCAAGAACCTCAATATCATCGGCCGTGAAGAGGCCAAAGAGGCAGCCCTGAAAGCCTGGATTGAGGCCGATCCTTCCCGCAAGGCAAAATACGGAGACCCCGTGAAGGATATAGACAAGTACGTGAAAGACAATGCCGATGCAACGGCCGCCGTGTACAAGATTGCAGAAGGCCCCTACCAGATTGAGATTGCCCGGTTTGCAAATGCCCTGCCCGCTCTTTTCCACAATGAGCTCAAGGCCGGGAAAGACTCCACGGAGGCCTTTGAAAGCGCCAAGGAACAGCTTAAAGAACAGTACAGGGACTATGTGGTAAGCATTGACAAGAAAACCGCCGCGGCCCTTCTGGAGCACTACCGCAACTGCGCAGCCCCGGAAGATTACCTGAAGATTGGCGAGCGTGATTTTGCCACCCTGGACATTCCCGCATACGTGGAGGAACTCTTTGCCGGCAGCATTTACGCATCGGAGGAAAAAGTCCTTGCCGCATCTATGGAAGATGCCATGAAAGACCCTGCAACGGAGTTGTTGCAGGCCATCATGGGTGCCCTTATGGACAAATACACTCTCCTGTACGCCTCTGAGGACTCCACCTATGACAAAGCCCGCAAGAACTTTGCCGCCGCCCTTATGGAGTGGCAGAAAGGAAAAGCCATGTACCCGGACGCCAATTCCACAATGCGCCTCACTTATGGCCATGTGCTCCCCTACAGCCCCAAGGACGCGCTCAAGTATGAGTACTACACCACTGCCCAGGGCCTCCTGGAGAAAGAAAACCCTGAGGATCCAGAGTTCATCCTTCCTGCAGGCATCAAGTCCCTTCTCCTTGCCCGGGATTACGGCAGGTGGGCTGCCCAGGACGGCACTCTACGCACATGCTTCCTGACCAATAACGACATCACCGGCGGCAACTCCGGCTCCCCGGTACTGGATGCAAAGGGCAACCTGATAGGCCTTGCATTTGACGGAAACTGGGAGAGCATGAGCTCCGACGTAATGTTTGAACCCGCCCTCCAGAGGTGCATCTGCGTGGATATCCGCTATGTCCTGTGGCTTGTGGAAAAATACGGCGGCGCCACCAACATCATCAATGAAATAACTTACGCAAAATAACTGCATGAAAAGAATTCTTACTCTTTTTGCAGCAGGAATCATCGGACTTTGCGCCTATGCTCAGGAATCCAGGATACTGGACGACTGGAACAGGCAGATGGAGGCGCGTCTGGACAACTTCTTTTCTCCGTTCGCATACACCAACTTCACCTATAATAATTTCCTGGGGGCAGCTGAAGGAGTTAACAGAAGCGGGTGGGGAATTGAACTGTCCGGTCTCCATTTTGGCATCAGGCCATGGAGTGGCGGCAGGTTCACCCTTGGCCTTTTTGACATGGCCTTTGACTTTGGATATCTCAAGATGGGCTATAATTACGTCCCGTTAAATAAGGATGTTGCGGTTAACAGCACTCTTGTTCCGGACGGCAGCAGAAGCACCATCACAAACTTTGCATATATGTTCCCGATAGGCTATATCCAGAAGATTGGGGACACAAACTGGTCTGCGGCCATTCTTGTATCCCCCGGTTTTGGATGGGACAGGTACCGTAACAAATATACCCTTGACAATGTCCGCCACGAGGACGACCTCAGGATAGACCGCGGCGGCTCATACTTCCGCATGGACGTGAAGGCCATGATCTGGTACGACATCGTTGGTATTGTGGCCCGATACTCCTTTCCAAAGGATTTCAAGGGGCCCGGGGTTGTTTCTGCTGGTATTTCTTTCAGAATCTAAGATTCCCGGTCAAGCCGGGAATGACGTTACACCCGGCACTGACAACGTTACACCCGGCACTGACCGGGTGTCTTTTCAGAACAGACTGGGTTCCAGTTCTTTTACATGGAAAGATTTCCGGTGCCATGGCGTATAGCCGTGGCGCCGGATTGCTTCTATATGCTCAGGCGTGGGGTACCCCATATTACGGTCCCAGCCATACTCCGGGTATTCCAGGGCTATTTTTCGCATGAAGCTGTCACGGTAAGTTTTGGCAAGGACGGAGGCTGCGGCAATGCTGGCGTAGGTGGCGTCTCCGTGCACTACGGTCTGGAAATCCTTGAAGCCATAGCCCTGGAAGGGACGGAATCTGTTGCCGTCTATGAGGAGGAAATCCGGTGCCGGGCATAGCCTTTGAACAGCCCTCTGCATACCTGTGACCGATGCCCAAAGGATATTGAGCTCATCTATTTCATGGGCAGATACAGCCTCAACTGCCCAGGCTATGGCCTCCTGCTCTATTATAGGCCTGAGTTCTTCCCGGGCCTTTTCCGTCATCTGTTTGGAGTCATTGAGGAGCGGATGGAAAAAGTCCGGAGGGAGGATTACCGCGGCGGCGTAAACGGGTCCGGCAAGGGGGCCGCGGCCGGCTTCGTCACAGCCCGCTTCAAGCCTTCCCGGCTCCAGATATGGCTTCAGATTGGGCTTCATCTACTCAAATCCGTCATTTTGGGTCAATTTTGCCGGTTTTCAGTTTGGCGGCTGAGTGAAATCCGTCAAAAACTGGCATTTTTGCGGGTTTTCAATAACAGGGCTAATGCAAGGAGTGCCAGTAGCAGCAGGGAGGCTATAAGAGATACCGTGGCGCCGGTCTTATAGCTCTGAGGAGCGAAACGCATCACAACCTCATGGTCTCCGGCAGGAAGGAGGGCGCCGCGGAGGGTCCAGTCGGCCCGGAAGATATCCAGAGGCTCTCCATCTACGGTGGCATTCCAGCCGCCCGGGTAGAAGACTTCGCTGAAAACGGCTACGCGGTCCTGAGGGGTGGAGTAGCGGTAGCGGACCTCGTTGGGGGTGTAAGAGGTCATTTCGATGGAGCCCCCCTGAACGGAAGGGGATTCTTCGCTACCGCTCAGAATGACAGAAAGGGTAGCTCCGGGGACAGAAGCACCCGTCACGCCCGGCACGGACCGGGCGTCTACAACGGCGGTGGTGCGAAGATCCACCTGGCCGATAAGGGCAATCTCCTCGTCCGGAGTGGAGGCGGTAACGACGCTGTCCACAAACCACGCGGGTCCAAAGGCGGCGTAGTTCTCTACGGGCGGATATTTGTCGTCTACAATGAGATAACGCGTGTTGAGGGCATTGAGGACGGGGGTTTTATCGGCCATATAGGCGGCTATGTCGTCAAGGGTTTCTGCGTCCCCGAGGGCCTTGTAGATGCCGTTGATTTCTCCGGTGAGATAATGGTCTATGAGGTCCTGGTAGCGCTGCAGTTTTGCAGGAGAATAACCGCCCACATTCTTATGCCGATAACTGGGCACGGAACTATTGAAAACGTTGACTGTGATATCCAGGACGCGGTACTGAGGGTCCCCGTCTTCAAGGATCATCTTGTCTACGGGGCGCTCGGCGAAAGGCTTGTTGAAGTCCTTGGGGGTGATGAAGTCATCGGCATTGAGGTAGCGCTTTCCTGCAGCAAAGAGATCCAGTGCTGCAAAAAGACAGATGCACACTGCGGCCACCCATTTACGGCTATATCCGGCGAAAGCCTTTGCTTGCTCCGTCTGGCCCTTGGGGTCGAATGCCCAGAAAAGAAGGCCGAACGACGCAAGGATGAGAAGAAGCGAGCGTATGGCATCGGCCTTGAACAGGGCGATGCGGTCTTTCACAAGGGCCTCTACCAGAATGTCCTGCATTCCATCGTCGGAGGCTCCGGAGAAACTGCCGAACATACCGGGCGCCAGCCAGCAAAGGAAGCAGAAACCGCCGGTGACCGCCAGGGCTATCCAGCTGGCCTTAAACAGTTCTTTTTTACTATATTCTTCACGGACTATGCGGTCAAGCGTGAGGAAGCCAAGAACCGGCAGGGATACCTGCAGCACAACCAGCGCCATAGATACCGTGCGGAACTTGTTGTAAAGCGGCAGATACTTGAAGCAGAACTCCGTAAACGCCATGAAATGACTGCCCACGGCCATCAGGACGGCTATTATTGTGGCCGCCAGGAGCCACCATTTTTCGCGGCCCCGGTACAGGCCCAGGCCCAGCACAAAGAGGAAGACGGCGATTGCGCCCATATACATGGGCCCTGCGGTAAATGGCTGTGGCCCCCAGTAGAGCGGCAGCGCCTTGGCTGTTTCACGGAGGTTCTTCTGACCGTATTTCTTGAGGAGTTTGATGGTCTCGGACTTATCCGGATTCACGGCCCCGGAAGATGACCCTCCGTTGAAATTGGGGATGAGCATATTGGGAAGTTCTTCCCAGCCGTAACTCCAGGCCGTGGCGTAATCAAGGTCCAGGCCATTTGAGTTGGCGCCTTCCTTTGAAAGTTCGGAACCGCCCCTCATGGTGTTGGGGGTGTATTTTGCAAGGGGCAGGAGCTTGTTCACATTGGTTGCAATGCCAGCCCCGCCAAGCACCAGCAATAGGGCCGATGCTATCCAGAATTGCTTCCATCGCTTTGTGCGGAATGTGTGGATGAATTCCGCCACGGCGTACAGCAGCACCATTATGGCAAGGTAGTAGGTAATCTGCTGGTGGTTTGCCTTTATCTGCATGCTGAGTGCAAGGCCGAAGAGAGTGGCTCCAAGGAGCATTTTGGCGGGAGATTCTTCACTTCGTTCAGAATGACAAGACGATGTGTTCCTGTCATCCTGAGCGGTAGCGAAGGATCTCCGTTTATAAGTGTACACCAGGGCCGCAAGCACCCAGGGCATAAAGGCAATGGCCTGCATCTTGGTGTTGTGGCCCACCTGGATTATCTGGAAATTGTAACTGCAGAAGGCCACGGCAATTGCGCCGCCTATGGCCACAGGCCAGCTTACCCCCAGCGCCAGGAACAGCAAAAACGCGCCCAGAAGTGCCACAAAAAGGTATGTAGCCGGACGTTTACCCAGCATCAGGAGTTTGTAAATCCACTGGGTGCAGTCTCCCTTCGTGGGTGCGGCGATTGCAGTTGTGGGCATGCCGCCAAACATGGAATCGGACCAGTACGCAGGATCTTCGGGGTGGGCCTTGTTCCACTCGGTCATCTCATGGGACATGCCGATGTACCCTGAGATATCGCTCTGGTTAACTATCTTTCCTTCAAGTACTTTTGGCACAAAGCCGTAACTCAGTGCAAGGAAAAGTACCACTACGCCTGCTGCTGCGGCTATTTTTTTTACAATTGGGGTCATTTGGTATTGTTTTGAGATCCTTCGCTTCGCTCAGGATGACAGGTGGGGGACGCAACTTTTGTCAGGAGGACCGCAACTTTAGTCCGGGGGGACGCAACTTTTGTCAGGAGGGACGCAAGCTCATGGGTTGTAGCGCGGCGGGAATATCGGCCGATTTCACCTTTTGTCTCAGGGATGCCGCCTTCACAGTGCTGCTGCCAGGCTTTCTCAAGGAAAGCCTTCAGGGCCGCCTCATTGTCCCAATTTGCGGTAGTTCCGGCTTCTGCGGTACTGATTACGCGCGCCATAGCCCCGTCTTCCTGTCCTATTCCAAGGATGGGCCGGCGGGAAGCCAGGTACTCGAAGAGTTTTCCGGGAAGGATAGGCCTGTAGAGGGGGTCATTCCTCAGGGGAAGGATAAGGATGCTGGCTGCTCTTTGCTCCATTACCGCCGTGGCGTGATCCGTGGGTCCAAGGGCCACTACATTATCCTCCAATCCGGCTGCTTTAATGGCCTCCAGCACCTCCCTGTCCACTTTTCCCACAAGGCGGAGGCGGAGTTCTTCCCGGAATCCCGGCACGGACGCCGCCATCTTTCCCAGCACTTTCCAAAGGACGAAAGGGTTGCCGTCGGCTGCAAAAAGACCGGTGTGGGTTATGTTGAAAAGGGTATCGGCCTTGGGAGCAGGGCCGGTGAAATCCTCTTCATCGTAGCCGTTGGTTATCATTGCGACGGGCGTTGTTGTCTGGGCCTCAAAGTCCTCCTTCACCAACGGGGTGCAGGTGAGGACGGTGGAGCATTCGTCCAGCACAGCCTGCTCCTGGGCGCGTAGTTTCCGCCAGGTGGCGGCGGTCATAGGGAGGTACCTGAGGTAATACATCCTGCTCCAGGGATCACGGAAATCCGGGATCCAGGGAATACCCGTTGCCTTATGGAGTTTCTGGCCGATAAGATGCACCGAATGCGGCGGCCCCGTGGTTACAATTGCGTCCACAGGATGCTCCTGAAGGTACTGCAGCAGCGTTTTTACACTTGGCTTCACCCAGCCTATGCGAGGGTCCGGGACAAAGAGATTTGCCCTTATCCACAGGCTCAGGCGCTGCTTGAAAGTCTTTTTGCCGCTGGAAATTTCCGTAACCTCCGTGCTTTTTGCGCCAGTGAGTTTACGGTAAGCGGCATAAGGTTCCCAGATGCGGCCGTGAAGGACTTTGATATCGGCCGGAATTTCAGAGGCCAAAGATGGATCCAGTGCAGGGTAATCGGCATTCTCCGGAGCAAAAACCACCGGCTCCCAGCCCTCTGAGGGCAGGTACTTCACAAATTTCACCCAGCGCTGCACGCCGGAACCGCCTGACGGCGGCCAATAATACGATATTACAAGTACGCGGCGCATCTTTTCTAAAGGGCGCTTATTTCTTCTTTGCTGAGACCCGTCGCCTCCGCGATGATGGAGACCTCAACGCCCAGGTCCTTGAATTTTTTTGCGTCCAGCCGGGCCTGTTTCTCCATGCCTTTCTCTATGCCTTCAGCAAAGCCCTGCTTATGGCCTTCTTTGCGCGCGTAGTTGTTTTCCGCTATGCGGTCAAGTTCTGTTCTCATAATGGACGTCACCTTTAATTGCTTGTCTATACCTAATGCGGCAAACTCACTTGCGTCAAACAGCATCGTCAATAGCCTGTCGCTGAACTCCGCCGGACGCTCTGTGAGCCTATCCATATACTTCATTGAGTAAGCAAGTTGTTCAACGAGACTCCTGCACTTTTTGTGCTCGCCGAATTTTACATACAGCCGGCCAAGTTCCAGAAAGAAGAAATGAAGTGAGTCCGTCATAAGTTCCCCCGTCTTTGGGGAACATATGCTGTACTCACTTATCAGGCCTTCCTGCAGAATCTCATTACCACCCCCGTGCTCAATGCAAAAATTAACAAAACTTACCACATAAATGGGAAGTAGTGAGTAATCCATCGGCTTGCGGATGCCAGACCGCACAATATTCATCTTCTCCGCCAACTGCATCCTTATAGGGAAGGATGCATAACAAAGCATGCGGTCTGCGTAACTCTCCTGAGGCAAGCCTTGCATCTCCACGATGAACATCTCGCCGTCCTCTGAAGTACATACCGCATCAAAGTTAGAAATTTTGTCGGAAAGTGCCAAACCATGCTGTTCTGTGGGGCGGAATTCCAACTTTTTGATTCGTTTGCCGGGGATTATTACTTCCAGCATACGGGCAAGGAGCTCCTCGTTACCCGGAGTGAAGATGACAACTTTGAATGCGTCATCATTCAGGATGTTAGCATACTTGATCATAAATACAAAAATTTATGACCACAATAATATGTTTATTTTCCCGGAACGGTCACGCGAAACGTAAATATTTATGAAAATGTTTTTACGGATTCACGTGAAACAACACATCGTCCTTTACCATTCCCCTCCTTTCCTGGGTGAGTAGGGAACTAGATTCCCAGTTCCTCCTTCATTGTCCTCAGAAGGTCAAAGGCCTGAAGCGGGGTGAGGTTGTTGAGGTCTACGGAATTGAGGCGGTCCCTCAGGGATTCCAGAAGGGGATCGTCCAGTTGGAACATAGACAGTTGGATGGAGCCGTCTTTCTCCACGCGGCCTTCCTTCACGTTATGGGGCTTCACGGGTGTGAGGGCCCCTATCTTTTCAAGCGCCTGGCTGTTTTCCAGAGCCTTCAGGGTGCGTTCTGCACTTTCCAGAACCTGCTGGGGCATACCGGCCATACGGGCAACGTGGATACCAAAACTGTGGGCGGTGCCGCCTTCCTTTAACTTACGGAGGAAGATAACTTCTTTACCCACTTCCTTTACTGCCACGTGGAAGTTCTTCACACGCGGGAAAATGCCTTCAAGGTCATTGAGTTCGTGATAATGGGTGGCGAAGAGGGTCTTTGCGCCCTTCCCGTACTCGTGGATGTACTCCACGATGCCGCGGGCGATGGACATGCCGTCGTAGGTCGATGTGCCGCGGCCGATCTCGTCCAGCAGGACCAGCGAACGGGCGCTGAGGTTGTGGAGGATCATCGCCGTTTCCAGCATTTCCACCATGAAGGTGGACTCGCCGCGGGAGATGTTGTCCGTCGCGCCCACGCGGGTGAAGATCTTGTCGAAATAGCCGATCCGGGCCGAGGCCGCCGGCACGAAAGGATGATTATCTGCTGCTCCGTGGAGTCCAGATATACGTCATTAGGAACGTACTCTTCCGCGGCAGGCATAAGGGTTTCTATCACGGGATGGCGGCCCTGACGGATATCCAGAACCTTGGAGTCATTCATTTCAGGGCGGCAGTAATGCATCTGGACAGCCTGATCGGCAAAACCCGCCAGAACATCAAGTTTGGCAAGGATGCGGCTGTTGGTCTGAATATCCGGGATAAACTGTTGAATCTGGCCGATGAGCCCCGCAAAAAGGTTCTGCTCTATAGAGAGAATCTTGTCTTCTGCAGTAAGGATTTTTTCCTCGTATTCCTTGAGTTCCTCCGTGATATAGCGCTCCGCGTTTACCAGAGTCTGCTTACGGATCCACTCCGGCGGAACCTGGTCTTTATAGGCGTTGCGGACCTCAATATAGTAGCCAAAAACATTGTTGTAGGCTATTTTAAGGGAACTTATACCGGTTCGTTCCGCCTCCCTTTGCTGCATTTGCAGGAGGTAGTCCTTACCTCCGGCGCTAAGGCTGCGGAGCTCATCCAGCTCAGGGTCAACCCCCGTGCCTATAACAGGCCCTTTACCTATCTGGATTGCCGGTTCCGGTGCCATCACGCGCTGGATTTCCTTCACAAGCGAGGCACAGTTTTTCATCCCCTTGAGAAGCTTTGTAAGGGCTTCGGGGGCATCGGAGAGTCTCTCTCTGATAGGGGCCGATAAAGCCAGCGCCCTTCCAAGCTGCATCACTTCACGGGGCATTGCCTTGCCGGAAGCAATGCGGCCAAGGATTCGCTCAATGTCTCCAAGTTTTCCAAGATCCTCCTGCGTTGCCTCCAACAGCTCCGGAGCACCCACAAAGTGTTCCACAATGTCATAACGGGCGTTAAGTTCCTTCAGGTCCATGATTGGCATTGCCAGCCAGTTCCTGAGCATACGTGCGCCCATGGGCGTGGAACACTTGTCAAGAGGTTCCACGAGTGGTACGCCACTAGCTCCTGAGGCACTCTGGAACACTTCCAGGTTGCGCAGGGTGAACTTATCCATCCACACAAACCGGGCCTCATCAATTCTGCCTATAGAGCAGATATTCTTAAGACCTGTGTGCTGGGTCTGCTCCAGGTACACAAGAAGGGCTCCGGCGCTGCAAACGCCAAGGGGGTAGGGATCGATGGCAAAGCCCTTGAGGCTCTCCACCCCTAGTTGCCTCTTGAGGCGTTCCACGGCAGCGTCATACACAAACGCCCACTCGTCTATTGAAGTGGTGTAGTAATCTCCAAAACGGTCTTTGAGGCCTTTCTCATAGCCCCTCTGGACCACAAGTTCACGGGGTTTCATGGAACCAAGAAGGGTTCCGATGTAATCCAGCGTTCCCTGCGCTACCTGGAACTGACCGGTGGAAACATCCAGGAAAGCCGCCCCGCAAAGATGCTTTTCAATGGTAAGGCCGCACAGAAAGTTGTTTTCCTTCACGTCCAGCATATTCTCCCCGAAGGAGATACCGGGCGTAACAATCTCTGTAATGCCGCGCTTTACAAGTTTTTTTGCAAATTTAGGGTCCTCCAACTGGTCACAGACAGCTACTTTGAAGCCTGCGCGCACCAGTTTTGTAAGATAGTTTTCAAGAGCGTGATGCGGGAACCCGGCCATTGCCACGGGCCCCTTTTCCCCATTGGATTTTTTGGTCTGAACCAGCCCCAGAACCTTTACGGCAGTGATTGCATCGTCTGAATAGCATTCAAAGAAGTCTCCCACCCTGTACAGCAGGATGGCCTCCGGGTGTTGGGATTTCACCTCGAAGTAGTGCTTCAGCATTGGGGTATCTTCTGCAATCTTTGCCATAGGGAATCTAGTCAAACACCCAGATTATTGCTTCTTCCAGGACCTCGCCGGGCCTCAGGACGGTTGAGGGGAAGCCGGGCTGGTTGGGGGAATCTGGGCAGTGCTGGCACTCTATGGCCACGGCGTCGTAGTCATGGTATTCCCTGCCGTCACGTGACTTGGGGCAGCCGTTGAGCCAGTTTCCGGTATAAACCTGAACCGCAGGCTGCGTGGTGAGCACCTCAAGATGACGGCCGCTCTTTGCACCCCAAAGCTCTGCGGCCGTTGTGAGCTGGCCGGGCATAGCTCCGTCAATGAGGTAGCAGTTGTCATAACCCTTGCCGTACTTGAGTGCGGGGAAAGGAGCCTCAATATCCTGGCCGATTCTCTTTGCCTCAACAAAATCCATGGGGGTTCCGGCAACGTCCTCAGGCTCTCCAAGCGGAATGAGGGTGTTGTCTGTTGGAAGCCACTGGGAGGCATTCAGTTCCAGTTTATGGTCAAGGACGGAGCCTTCGCCGTCAAGGTTGAAATAGACGTGATTGGTGAGGTTTACCACCGTGGGTTTATCTGTCTCTGCGGTAATGATCAGTTTGAGGGAATTATCCTCTCCCCAGGTGTAGTGGGCCACAACTTTGAGGTTTCCGGGGAAACCGGCCTCGCCGTCTTCCGAATAATACATGAACTCTACGGCATTATCCGCTATACGGCTGTCCCAAACCTGGTTCTGAAAGCCCTTGGGGCCTCCGTGAAGGTGGTTGGGGCCGTTGTTGACGGGCAGATTGTACTCTACGCCGTCAAGGGTGAACTTACCCTTAGCAATGCGGTTTGCGTAGCGGCCGGGGATTTTGCCGGCGCAGGGGCCATCGGCCATATAATCCATTGCGTTGGCATAGCCAAGGACCACCTCCCCAAGATTGCCGGCTTTGTCCGGAACCATGATTGAAGTGATTGCCGCGCCAAGGCTGGACAGCTGTACAGATGCCCCAGAGGCGTTTTTGAGGGTGTAGCGGAAGATTTCCTTTCCCTCCGGGGTTTTGCCCCAAAGTTCTTTAGTGATATTCATCTTTTTGTGGTAAACTGCAAATTCAAACTTGAAGCCGGTTTCTGGGTCCGTGTGAGTCTCTGACGTGCTTTCACGCTCCCAGACATCCGGGCTGATGACGGGGAAGAAGACATCGGCGTCCTTCACCTCCGTGTGAACGTGAGTAATATAAAGAAGGTCCATCTCAGGCATAGCCATCTTGTAGACGGAAGCGCCGCCGATGATAAAGCATTTGTCCTTGCCGGCGGCCTCTGCCTCACGGTACGCTTCCTCGAAGGAATACACGCAAGTGACTTCCGGGATGGGGTCTCCGCCAAGGTTAAGGACAATGTTCTTACGCCCGGGAAGCGGACGGCCGATGGAAAAGTACGTGCTGCGGCCCATGATCACGGGGTAGCCGCGGGTAGTGTTCTTGAAGTACTGAAGGTCTTCAGATATGTGCCAGGGCAGTTGGTTTTTCACCCCGATGCCATAGTTGTCTGCTATGGCAACAATAATACATTTTTTCATACTAGACGGCTACAGGTGCTTTGATGGCGGGCCAGGGATCATAACCCTCCAGAGTGAAGTCTTCATACTTGAAATCAAAAATGGATTTCACGGAGGGGTTAAGTTTCATTGTGGGAAGCCTGCGGGGCTCACGGGTGAGCTGCAGGGCAACCTGGTCAAAGTGATTCTTATAAATATGGGTGTCTCCGGTTGTGTGGACAAATTCTCCGGGCTCAAGACCGCACACCTGTGCAATCATTATGGTAAGGAGAGCGTAAGAAGCAATGTTGAACGGTACCCCCAGGAAGACATCTGCGCTTCTCTGGTACAGCTGACAGGAGAGTTTTCCGCCGGCCACGTAGAACTGGAAAAGGCAGTGGCAAGGAGGAAGGGCCATCTGGTCTATCTCTGCGGGATTCCAGGCGGTTACAAGCATTCTTCTGGAGTCTGGATTATGTTGTATCAGGTTGATTACCCCTGATAATTGGTCAATGGCCTCTCCATTGGGACAAGCCCATGAGCGCCATTGGTGGCCATAAACAGGACCCAGATTTCCTTGTTCGTCGGCCCATTCGTCCCATATAGTTACGCCGTTCTCCCGTAAATAGCCAATATTGGTGTCTCCGGAGATGAACCAGAGTAATTCATGTATGATACTTTTCAGGTGAACCTTTTTGGTGGTCAGGAGAGGGAAGCCCTGGGCAAGATTGAAGCGCATCTGATACCCGAAAACGCTCTGCGTTCCGGTACCGGTGCGGTCCTGCTTCATAACGCCGTTTTCCCTTATATGGCGGAGTAAGTCCAGATACTGTTGCATAGATTACAAATTTACAAAATTATTCAATATCTTTGCATTCGGTTATGAAGAAGCGCGAACAATTTACCAGCAGGTTAGCTGTAGTGATGGCCATGGCAGGATCCGCCATCGGCCTTGGAAACATTTGGAGATTTCCTTATCTGGTGGGCCAAAACGGAGGTGCGGCCTTTATCCTTTTGTATATCATTTCCGGGGCACTCCTTGCCATCCCCGTTTTCCTGGCAGAATGCGTGATTGGACGGCGTGGAGGAAACAGCACCTTCGGAGCTATGAGAAAACTGGCTCCCGGCAGCCATTATCGCTGGGCCGGCTTGATAACTGTGATCACGCCGCTTCTCCTTCTGAGTTTCTACAGCGTGGTGGGCGGCTGGTCCGTGGATTACCTCCTGAAAGCGTGTATGCTACGCTTTACCCAGGACTCAACCGGCTTGTTCGAAGGCCTTCTTTCATCTACCTGGGAGCCTATTTTCATGCACACAACCTTCATGATAGGCACCGCAATAGTCATCCTGCTTGGCGTAAAGAAAGGCATTGAGCGTTTCACAAAAGTGACTATGCCGCTGCTGTTCATACTTATAGTTATAATAGTGGCGTACGGCCTTACTCTCCCCGGGGCCGGAAAGGGCGTAGAATACCTTATAAAGCCTGATTTCTCCAAGATTACCCCCTCGGTCATAACGTCGGCCATGGGGCAGGCGTTCTTCTCCATGTCCCTTGGTGTAGGCACCATCCTCACATACGCCTCCTATGTTTCCAAGGATGAAAACCTGATGGTGTCGGCAGGCGGAACTGCAGTCTTCGACCTCCTGTTTGCACTCCTGGCCGGTTTTGCCGTCATGCCCGCCGTATTTGCGGCAGGTATCCAGCCCGGACAGGGGCCCGGCCTTATCTTTGACACCCTGCCATACATCTTCTCGCAGATGACTCCCTGGGTTGGAGCCGTGATATCCATTCTTTTCTTCCTGTCAGTACTTGTAGCCGCCCTCACCTCTTCTATTTCACTGCTTGAGGTGGGCGTTGCCTATTTTGTAGAGGAAAAAGGGGTAAGCAGGACAAAGGCAACCATTGGCCTTGCGGCTCTGGTCTGGGCCATTGGTGTCTTGTGCTCGCTATACGGCGGTTTCTTCGACTTCCTGGACCACCTCTGCTCAGACTGGCTCATGCCGTTCGGAGGCGTTCTCTTTGCAATGTTTGTGGGTTGGAAGATGTCAAAGCCAGATGTCCGCGACGAACTTACCAACGCCGGCACCCACAACCGCATGCTGTTTAACGTGGTGTATTTCCTTATCCGTTACGTTGCCCCCGTGGGCGTTCTGGGAATCTTCCTCACTATCCTTCTTGGCTAGAAATCATAGCTCATAATCAGTCCCACGGACCAGCGGTCATTCTGGCCCACGGTTTCGAATGCGCTGCCGCCAAGGTAGGAGACGGAAACGCCCAGTGAGCAGTCAAAGGGCGCGATGAATTTGCCCATTTCGGCGGTTATATCGGCCCCTGCGCTCCAAAGGTTTTGGCTGCCGGGAAGTAGCGTAAAGTCAAAATTGGGGATTATGAGGAAATTACGGATATAGAGAATTGGCGGCAGGGAAATGTCTCCCACGTAAACGGGAACGGCGTAGGCGGCCGATGCATTGAGCTGCCAGGGATAAAGCTGCCCCGCATTGACCCTTGCAACCGAAGAAAAGCCCTTCGGAAGGGTGTTGGCCAAAAGTTCTCCTACCTGGAAAATGTCATTACTGAAAAGTACCCTCTGCTGGAAGGTTCCGGTAAGCCTAAGCCCCTGGGTGCGCCAGATACCGGGAAGATACCCGTAAGCATAGACGTAGGCGTTGGGGATGAAGGATCCTGTCATGCCGGGGCGCATACTGAATCCCGCCTCCAGTCCGGCGCCCCACCGGGGATAAACCTGCGAGCGCGCCTTTGGCCGCATCACGTATCCGCGGGCCGACACCCCTATCCTCTGCATGGGCACATAGGCCGGAACATGGCCGGGGTCCCACTCATAGGACTTTATTTCTCCTGTCTCCTGGTCCTTTTCCGTGATGGTGAGGCCGCGTGTGGAGTTGTCAAAGAGACTGTTGGATATGACGTAGCTAAGCTGCGGAATAAAACCCCAGGATATGCCGCCCTTGGAAAAACCCCAGGGAATGTACGCCCTTATGGAGCCGCTCACCTGAAGCTTATCACGGGAGCCGTCGGCAATGGCGTAGGAGATGTCATCGCCGTCCTTGATCTTGGCCTTTGCCACTAAACCGGCCATAGTGTCTCCAAAGTCAAATGTGCCTTCAATAACCGGATAAAAACCTGTGTATTTGAACTTTGCGTGAAGTGAAGGCCGCCATGTTTCCATCTGGCCGGGATCCGGCCTGAAAGCAAAACCCAGCATTCCGGACATTGTTCCAAGCGTGTTCTGGAAATAACCGGTGAGGCCAGGCGCCGCGCCGGAGAAGAGGTAATCCATTGACAGGGAGGAC
Source organism: uncultured Bacteroidia bacterium (assembly GCA_902768955.1). GTDB lineage: Bacteria > Bacteroidota > Bacteroidia > Bacteroidales > UBA932 > Cryptobacteroides. The sequence continues at coordinate 17,398 of CACXNH010000006.1, forward strand.
ACGTTGTCGTAGTCAAAGAAGACGGGCGCCCAGGAGTGGAAACGCATAAGGTGGGGGAACTTCCGGTACCGCTTGGGGGCCGATATCTCAACATCCTCCACAACCTCCTTGCGGAAAGAGCTCTCCTGGCGGGAAATACGGTCCTCTATGGGGTAGAAATGTTCCTTTGAAAAATCCGCTTTCCGCTCAAGAAGGGAATCTGAGGGGGTAGAGAACAGCATCTGACCCTTAAGCGTTTGCGACACGCTGAAAAGAGTATCTCCAACAAAGCAGAAGTCCCTGGAGCCAAAGCGCGTGGACGTGAGCTGGGTGAGTTCCCGGCTCCTGGGGTCATAGCTGTAAAGGGCATTGGCTCCGTCAAGGTCTGAAGTCCATTGAAGGACAGTTCCACAGCCGGACAGGTTTACAAGTTTCTGGACGGAGGGCTCCAGCTCCGTGTGCCAGTTGCCGTCAGGGCCAACACAGTAAATACCGTATCCGCCTTCTGAAACGCCTGAAACATAGATAGTTTCTCCTATCCAGGCAACTTCCGAAGCCTGTATGCCATCCGGTGTGATAATGCGCCTTAAGACCTTACCGTCAGAGGCATCAAGTACCTCCACGGAAGACCCTCCGTTAAGCGGATACTCCACGACTGCAACCTTGGAGCCGTCAGGAGACGGTGCCGGGTTGTATAACCGGCCCTCAGATGTAAGGTCTGTAACATTCCCTGTAACCGGGGTGAAATAGCGAATGATTGACTTTCCGTCAAGGCTCCAGCGTGGATGCCAGATGGTCTCGGACCAATAAAGCCTGCCGTTCACGGGGTCTGGATGCAAAGAAGACGCTCCTGAAGCAAAGGGCCTTATGGGCCGGAATTCTCCCCCAAGCCACTCTCCAAGCTCTGTAGCCCTGAGATACCCCGCACGCTTGAGGTAAAGGCGCCCGTCAAGTTCTGCCAGGTCCTTGTAGTCTACCGGGAAAGCCTCCGGGGCCGATAACTGCTGCCCCGCCGTGAAAGGTGCGCGTGCCGCGGCATCCTGCTGCCATGTGCTGTTGAAGTAATCCAGTATCTGGGGGAACGCTTTCTTGAATTTTAGGCCGCTGCGGTCACGGATTACCCTCTGGAGGTTAAGTGTTCCCAGCATGAAGCGGTTTTTCCGGCTCTTGTCCAGGGCGTTGGATAGTATGAGGGGGTCCTGATACAGGGCCCTGGAACCTGCTACCGTAATATAACCCAGCCTGTAAAAGTCTGGGGTGAATCTCTTGTAAGACCCGTAGCGCCAGCGATACCAGTTACGATAATCTCCGGCATCAAGGGCCACCTGGTAATAGTTTAGGAAATCTGCCGTACGTGCCCTGGAACCGGCTACGAGGCCGGTTTCAACAGTTACGGCGTCTCCCTCTGAAAGACAGCGGGAAAGGTACAGCTGGAACACTGCCGGATTCCAGACCTGCCCCACAATGTATGAGAAAAACCTTATGAAACCGTGGCGGTCAAGCTCCAGCTGGGCCTGGTGGCGGGGCTCATGGGAGACAAGCTGGGGTCAGATCCATAAGGCTCAGGGACCGTGAAAAGGTCCATTCTCCTTGGTGCCCAGGCAACAGAGCCATTGGAAACGGGATTGTGGGTATGAAGCACCACCGGCATTCTGAGCTGGCCCTCACCTGGCACAAAACCAAGGCTGAGGCCTATTGCAGGACGGAACTTCTCAAGAAGGGTTCCGTAATTCACGGCCAGGGAATCTGCTCCTTCGGGATAGATTATCTTATAATAAGGAGTATCTATGGAATACCATTTCAGATATCCGGGATCATCTCCGGTAAGGACAAACTGGGCCTTTGCCGGTAAAACGGCCGCCAGCAGCAGTGCAAATATGAGGAGTTTACGTCTCATAGTACAAAAATAGGTTTTTTTGCGTAATTTTGCCCTATGAGAAAATTAGTTTCGGGTATTTTGGCCGCCATTTTACTCATTGGCTGCGGAGAAGGAAAGAAGAGCAAGGCCCCCACGCCCCACGCCACAAGGGATTTTCCCCTGGTGGAAGTTCCAGTTATGCTCACGGAGCCACAGGAGCGCATTGAGTGGATGGCTGCTCACATGTGGGATATATTTACGGATACCGGGAAGCTCTACGCATCTGATTCACTTACCGTTAACGGCGTACCGCTTAAGGACCTGGAGTCACAGATGGGGATGTTTACAACTCTTCTGCAGGAACTTCCGCTTGTTACCGGGAAAAACGTTGTAGGAGCCTTCTACAACAAGCTGGAGGCCTTCCAGGAGGCGTTTCCTGAAAGCAACATGTTACCCCGGATGACGGCTCTTACAACGCAGTACCTATATGATCCCAACTCTCCTGTACGCAGCGAAGACCTCTATCTTCCTTTTGTCAAAAAACTCTCTGAGAGCCCGCTCATAGATCCGGATTACCGCGCCCGTTATGCCTGGGATGCCAAAAACTGTTCCCTGAACCAGATTGGAACCCCGGCTACTGATTTTCCCTTTATAGACACTGCCGGAAAACGCCGTACACTTCATTCTATCAAGGCGGAAAGGCTTCTCCTTATCTTCGGAAACCCGGATTGCCAGGCCTGCAAGGAGATTATGGAAACACTTGAAAGTGTTCCTCAGCTTCAGGATCTCATTATGAGCGGAGCGCTGAAGGTGGTTGATATCTATATCGACGAGGACATTGAGCTGTGGAAGTCAAAATCGGCCTCATACCCGACAAACTGGATTAACGGATATGATCCCAACTTTGATATCCGCGGAGACAAGCTGTATAACATACGCGCAATCCCGTCCGTATATCTTCTGGACGCGGACAAAAAGGTTATCTTAAAGGACTGCCCTATTGAAAGAATCTTTCCAGCCATTCTCCATTAACCTCTGAAAAGCCTTCAGAGGGCTTTATGGAGGGGTTTCTGGAGATAATTCCGCGGGCATCTTCATAGACATTGAACCCCACGTTCACAAGCTGCATATTGCCATCCATCGGGAAGGCAAAAACAAGGTCATGGTCTGCGCCTTCCGTGCGGAGAAACTTGAGGCGGGCATCCGCCGCCGCCGGATTTTTGGCCGATAACTCCCTTCGGGTCACCCATTTACACATCTCGATGGTGGTTTCTTCCAGGCCGGCATCGGCAATATTTATCTTTTCTATCAACTCTCCTACTTCACGCACTATGCGGAGAGTATAGCCCTCAAGCCCTTTTACGGCCTCCTGTGCAGCCACAGAAGGCCCTGCTGTGCCCGGGAGAAGCCAGAGCATCAGTTTGGAGGAAGGGTCATGATAAAGGGTTTCGGAGACCGCCACGCCGCGCCTGCCGCAGTACGGACACTCCCAGATAAAAAGGGAACCGTCCCTGACCCGGCTTTTGAGGTCCGGGTCAAGGGCGGTGTTGATGCTGCGGGGGATTGATACCTCCGTGCTTTTGCCGCAATTACTGCAGTTTGCGAGCGCCATCGGAGATAACTACGTCGTAAACCTTGGGAGCATGGCCGAACTTTGCTGTGAACTGCTCCTTTGCCGCGCTGATAAAAGCATCATGAAGTTCTTCCTTCACAAGGTTGATGGTGCAGCCTCCAAAGCCGCCGCCCATAACGCGGGAGCCCGTAACATCCATCTTGCGGGCAATCTTGTTGAGGAAGTCAAGTTCTTCGCAGGATACCTCATAGAGCCTGCTGAGGCCGAAGTGAGTCTGATACATCATCTCACCCACGGTCTCATAATCGTCCCTTTCAAGGGCGTCGCACACATCCAGAACCCTCTGGACCTCTCCAATCACGTATTCTGCGCGGAGGAAATCCTCCTGGGTAATCTTGTCACGTACCTCATCCAGCCAAAGGCGCTTTGCGTCTGAGAGGAAGTCCACCTCAGGATGCAGTTTCTTTATCTCCGCTGCAGCCTTTTCGCAGCTTTCGCGGCGCTTGTTGTATGCGCTGGAAGCAAGTTCATGCTTTACGCAGGAGTCAATCAGAACCAGTTTGTAACCCTTGGGGTGGAACGGGAAGTACTTGTACTCTCCGGTTTTGCAGTTGAGGCGGATAAGGGCGCCTTCCTTGCCAAAGATGGAGGCAAACTGGTCCATGATACCGCACTTCACGCCGCAGTAATTATGCTCCGTACTCTGGCCTATCTTTGCAAGTTCAAACTTTTCAATTTTGTTGTCCCAGATATCGTTGAGAGCGTATGCAAAAGTGCTCTCAAGGGCGGCCGATGAACTGAGGCCTGCTCCAAGGGGAACGTCACCGGCAAAAACGGCGTTGAAGCCCTCTACCTTGCCGCCCCGTTTCAGGGTTTCCCGGCATACGCCAAACACATAACACGCCCACGCTTCCTTGGGTTTGTCCTCTTCCTTAAGGCCAAACTCCGACATCTGGTCAAAGTCAAGGGAGTAAACCTTCACTTTGTCTGTTCCGTTGGGCTTGATTGCGGCCATAATGCCAAAGTTGATGGCGCCGGGGAACACATAACCGCCGTTGTAGTCCGTGTGCTCGCCAATAAGGTTGATTCTGCCTGCAGATGCATAGACAGCAGCCTCTTCACCGAAGAGAGCCTTGTACTTTTCCTGAATTCTGGATTTCATATTTAAAGTTTTAGTGTTGTTCTTTGTATCATACAAATATAGACATTTTTTTTGACAGAGGTAGTGGTGGCAGCTAACTTCTTATTCCTCAGTTATTTACCGGATTCTTTGGGAAAACCGGTAATCCCAAAGAACCCTGCAATAACCTCATTATCAAACACATAACTGCCACCACTACCTCTGTCCATTTGTACCTTTACACCATGAAAACACTGATTATTGCTCTTATTCTTATTTCAGGAACCCAAGTTAAGGACTCCCTTAACGTAATGTTCTGGAACCTGGAGAACTTCTTTGACTATAGAAACGACTCCACAAGCGTCTCTGACGCCGATTTCTCTCCCCGGGGCTCCCGCCGCTGGACCAAAAAGCGCTTCTACGCCAAGTGTAACGCGGTGGCTAAAGGAATACTGTGGATATCGGCCTTGAAAGGCGCGGTGCCGGATGTCATAGGCTTTGCGGAAATTGAAAATTCTTTTGTCCTGCGGCGGCTGGTCCAGGCCACGGTCCTAAGAAAACTGGATTACAGGATCATACACTTTGACTCTCCGGACCGCCGCGGGATAGACGTTGCGCTTCTGTATCGAGGTTTAAAACCGCTGGACTCGCACCCCGCCCATCTCTTTAATGCCGATTCCACCGTAATGCCCACCAGGGACATCCTGGTTGCCACTTTTATCGGCCAAGAAGGAGATACCATAGCGCTGCTGGTGAACCACCATCCGTCAAAATTTGGCGGGGCGGCAGCGTCTGAGACACGGAGGAACATTGCCGTGGAACGTTTGAGACAGTTGGCCGATTCCCTGCAAACGCTTGGAATCCAAAATATTATAGCAATGGGAGATTTCAACGATACTCCCGCAAATCCGGTGTTCCACAAACTAGAACCCGTCCTGTGGAACAAGGCAGAGCGGTTCTATAAAAGGGGTGACGGCACCATAAAATATGCAGGCAAATGGGAACTGATAGATATGTTCTTTACATCCCCTGCCATAAATAATGCAGAAATGGACATAATATATATCCCATTTCTGCAAACTCATGACAAAGCGGCTACCGGCACTAAACCCCTGCGCACATATTCCGGACCAAGATACCTTGGAGGGGTATCGGACCACTGCCCCATATGGCTGAGTGTGAACTCAGACGTTAAATAAAAAGTGTATATTTACCCCTTTTTGCCCTTGATTATCAATCATATAGCGCGTAACAAAATTAAACGAGTAACAAACGGGTAACAAAAGCACCAAAAAACCGCCTGGAAATTTTGGAGGGTGTAACAAGTTAGGCAAGGCCCAAAACTCCAATTCCTGGCGGCTTTCTGCAAAGGTAGGAAAATTTTTCAATCCGGCAAGCGCTATTTGTCCGTTAGTGGTGTAAATACGTGGCTGCTCACTCCGAAAATATCCCAGTAGGGTATTAGTTCGCTGTAATCCCCCCGCGTTACTATAAGCCCGGCGGCGGTTTCCTCATAGCTGGGCGCCAGCTGGCCGCCGGGGTCTGCCTGGGCTATGATAATACGGCGGTGGCCGCGGGCCTCAATCTGAATAACTCCCCCTTTTTGCGGCTGGGCCGCCAGGCGCTCTTTTAGTTTGTCCGCCAGGGTTTCAAAGGTAATACCAAAGGAAAAACTTGTCATACTATACGGGTGTTTCGCGGTTGCAGTAGTGGGCTATTTCCGGGTTATCCTGGCCCGGCGCATCCTGCCGGGGCGTCGGCAGGGAGTAAATAGCGGTAATTTCGGAGTATTCAATATAAACGCTCCCAGCGCCTGGCCGCGTAATTGTTACCCCGTTTTCGCCAGCTTCGTAACGGCTGCCGCTATCTGCTGCATACTGGGCATATTCGCTTACGGAGGGCTGCGTAACGTCATACCTTTTTATTTCCAGGCACTGCGTCCAGGTGTGGGAGCCGTTTATAAACTCCCCCTGGCGCGTTTTCGCAACCTCTATAAATACCTGGAAATAGTGCTGGCCCGGAAAAGGCCAGGTGCCGGGCTGCCGCTGCAAGTAGGCTATCAGGCCGGGGCCTGCATCCATTAGTACGCCTTGATCGGTAACGCGGTACCAGTCGCTGGCGTTTTTAAGATAGGCTATAAATTGTTCCCGTGTCATAGCTTTAGCCCTCCACAATGATAGCCGGGTAAACCTTTAAGCCGCTTTGGCGCCCGTTTACTACTTGGCCGCCGCCCTGGGCGTTACGATCCCCGGCCAGGCCGCTCGTAATTGCAAAGAGTTCCGCGGGGCTAATAGTGTGCAGCCCGGCCAGGTTGTAAAACTTGGGCGCTGCGTCCTGGGTGCGGTCAAAATAGGAAATCAGCGCGCGGGCGGTGGCATCCTGGGCGGTTAGCGAAATTGTGCCGCTGGGTGCCAGCCCAAAGCCCGCGGGATCATAAGCCGCGCTGCAATCCTCCAGGGCTGCGCGGTGCTGCTTTGCGGGCAAGCTGGCGCAAGTGGCCTTAAAGGCGGCTTGCAGTTCCAGGGCGGCGCGCTGCATCCGTTCCAGGTTAGCAATAAAGGCGGCTTGCTCTTTGGTTTCCGCGTAAAGGGTGCAAAAGTCCTCCAGGCGGGCGGCGGCATCCTGGGCGGGCGCTGCCTCCCCGTCTTTGCCTATCACGATAAGCCCGGCGCGCAAATAGTCCCTTTCTATCGCAAAGGTTAAAACGGCGTTTACCTCTTTGCGGCATTGGAGTTCTACAAACTTGCGGTTTAGCTTGGCGTCATCGGAAAGGTTCGCCAGGGGGTGCCTATTTTCCAAAGACTGGGTTTCCACGTACCCCCGCGTTTTTTCGTTCCAGCCTGGGCCGCAATCCAGCCCGGCTTTTTTGGCTGCCGCGTTTAGGATCATATCCGCCAACAGCTGGCGCAAAGGGTACCCAGGGCGCGCGCCGCAACTCATAAGCGCCCAAAGGAAAGGCACCCCAAAGGTAATTTGCGGCGCGGCTGCTTTTACGATCTTGCCCAGGGCCGTAACACGGGCGGCGGCATCGGAAAGGCCAGCGGCCAGGGCCTGGCGCTTTGCCTCCAAAACAAATACTTTTTCTTTCATATTTTCGCGTTTTTTAGTTGTTTTTTCGTTCATTTTGGGCCAAAAAAGGCCAAAGTTCCGCAAATCCGAAAATTTGCTTTCAGTCGTTCAAGACTGGGGGCGAGGTTTAACGAGGGGGTACCCCCTTTAAAAAAATACCCCCCCGGCATCGTTACTTACTTATCCCCTGGCGCCTGGCACGTTTGGCCGCTGCTTTCTGCTTTCGCTCTGCCTCCCGGTGTCTGCGCTCTGCTTTATACTTGTAATCCTGGCGGGACTGGTTGGCCGCTTTGTAGGCTGGCTTTCTCATTTCCCAGCGCCTCCCGCCGCCTTGCGCATTTCCCTAACCTGGGCCGCGGCCCGTTCCTGGGTGCTGCGCTGCCGCCTGGGCTTTGTCCCGGTGGCCTGGCGCATTTCCGCCAGCTGGTTAGCGCGGCGGCGTTCCCGGTACGCGCGGGCATCCTCCGGGCTGGCCGGGTTAAAGTAGTGTACTTTGGTGCCGTCCGCGCCTACAATTTCCCGCAAATAGCGGGTTTCCTTTTCGCTGCGTTTGTGTGTCATAGTTCGTTACGTTTTTCGTTGGCTCTTATAGCGGCCCTTTGCTGTGCTGGGTTGGCCGCGTCCCAGTCTATTAGATCGTTAAACATTTCGGCTATTTCCGCCGCTATCGTGGTGGGCTGGCGGGCCAGCTGCTGGGCGTTCATTTGGCGCGCTGCTGCGTACTGGGCTACTTGGGTAAGCAAGGCACGGGCAAAGGCGCAAACGTTCTTAAATCCGCCAGCCTGGGCCAGCTGTTCCGCCCTGGCGTAATCCTCCGCGGCCAGGGTTATATTTATGCGGTGGCGTTCCTTTCTCATAGGCCCAAATTGTCGAAATCGTGCTTTCCTATTTCCTGGCGGGCTATGTAAAAGAAAGTCCCTATTTGGGCCGGGGCGTCTGCTGGGTGCCGTAATAGGCTGGTAAATTTGGCGTCCGTTTCCGCGGGCTGGTAGCCGCTATAAAGGGCGCTAATTCGGTGGGCGTAATCCCGGCCAGCCTCCCCAAACGTTGAGGCCAGGGCCGCAAGTATTCGCATCCAGTCCGCGTAATTGGCCGTAATATCCCAGCGGTTGGCCTCACAAGATTTTATAACGGCCTCCACCTTTGCTGCGGTTTCGCTGGCGTCCAGATCGCGGCCCAGGGTTTCGCGGGTTGCGTGTTCACGTTCCGGCAAGGTCAGCGCCCAGGGCTGGGCCGCTGTGTTAATATACGGGTCTGCATCCCAGGAAACAAAACGTTTGCGGGTTACGTCCTTGCAGGCCGGGTCAAGTTCCAGCCCGGCGCGCTCAAAGTGATACGCCAGGGCGCGGAAATATTCGCGGTGTTTGGCCGGGTCTGCTATCGGCACAATAACCACGTACCCGGAGCCGCCGCAAGAGTGGCCGCAATAGGCTACGTTTGGCACGGCGCTAATAGCTGCCTTTAGATCATACCCGGCCAGCGCCGTATTTATCCCCTTTTCCGGCTTGTAGTCTATATCCAGGGAAATAAAACCACTATGCCGCACAAGGCCAGCGCGGGAAACGTGCGTAAAAGTCCCGCTGGGAGTAAAGCACGGCAAGGCGGCTTTTAGGGCCTTGCGTTTGGCCGGGTCTTTCTCTGCCCTTACGGCCTCAACCTGGGCGCGCCAGGTGTCCGCAATCAGCGCCCGGCCCAGGCTTATATTTTCTATTTCGCTATCGTCTGCGTTCACGCAAGGGAGTAACGAAATTTTGGCTTTAAATAGGCTTGCTTTCATAATATCCGTATATCCGTAAAATATCCGTAAAATATCCGTACGTACGCCCTTTTAATATATCCGTAAATCCCCGTATATATACCCCTTTAGGGGTATACGGGTTTTTACGGGTATTTATATATCATCTTCGGGCATATCCGTAACCGGGAAAAGGTAACTATAAAAAACCTTGCGGCCCTCTTTGGATTTAAAGAGTACGCCCGCCAGGGCGGCGGCCCTTATATCCTTTTCCGCCTTGCTTTCTTCGCATCCCTGGGCCTGGCAATATGCCTCTATAAGTTCGCCCTTTGTCTTGCGGTCTGCATCCTGGAAAAGCGGGGCAAAGCGGCTGCGCGTTTCCTCCAGGGCGCGGCCCTCTGCCTCCGCCGCTGGCGCTATCTTGAAATCATCCGCAAACGAGAAAGAGAAAGGCGGCACGGGGGCAAAGCGGCTAAAGGGCTGCGTTACTTTGGCGGTGCCCGTTCCCTCCATTTTATCCACCTGGTAAATTTCGGCGCTCTTTTGCACCATAATAGCGCCCAGGTGGCCGCGGGCCTCATTGTCTTTTTTGTTTACGTGTATTAGTCCCAGGATCGCGGCGCCGTACTTTTCCGCGTGGGCCTCCAGCTGCCGCACCACGTCCCGGCTTTTTTCCTCATCGTTAAACGCCTGGCACAAATCTACTACCCCGTCAAGAAAAACGAAATCCGCCGCGTTTTCCTCTATCGCTTGCAGGGTGGCGGCCAGGGCATCCGCCGGGCCTCCAAAGCCGCGCAAGGTTACTATTTTAAGCCGTTCCGGCTGGGTGTCAAGTCCGGCCATAGACAGCACGGCCCGCGCCTTTTTGCGCAAGGTGTTTTTATCTTGTTCCGTGTCTATCCACAAAACGGCCAAATCCTGGCGGCTGGCGGTTATGCCTATAAACTGGCCCTTTAGTGCTGCTACGATCAGCGCCAGGCCCGCCGCGCTTTTTCCGGCTTTCTTGGTGCCTTGCAGGGTGTGGAGGTTGGCCCGCGCTATTAGGCCGTATTCGCCGCCCAGGGTAAATAAAAAGTCTATCGGCGCATCCTCCCCGGTAACGTCAAGATACGGCACGGCGCGCCCGGTTTCCTGGGCTGCGTCTTGCCTGGGCCAGCGGCTAAAATCTATTTTCCGTTCCTGGCTCATTATCGCAAAGGTTTAGCGGCGCAATACGCGGCGGCGCTGGCCGCTGCCTCCGCCTGGGTGGGTACGGCTTGCAGCCTGGCGGCGCGCCAGGTTTCCAGGGCTGCGCGGTCAAACATAATAAGCCGCCCGCCGTACTTGTAAAAGGGTATCTGCCTGGAGCTGGTAAGTTTGTAAAGGTAGCTTTTCTTAAAGCCCAGGAAACGGGCCGCCGCCTCCAGGTCTATAAGATCATTTGCCGCCAGCTGGCCCGGCTGGGTAATAACGGCCTGGCGCAAGGTTTCGCCGCCGTGTGGGTTTTCGTGCTGCATACTGCTACTATTTTGGTTTTACATTTGTACTTTCAATAAAAAGCCCGCACCCCAGGAAAAGAAGAAAAGCGCAAGCGGCGCGGGCTGCAAAGCTTTTCAGTAATGCAAGGGCAAATTTAAAGGCAAAAACCAAAATAAAGTAAAGAATATCAAATAGTTAGCCCCTACAAAAGTGGGCTTTCCACAAATGTAGGGGCGTAAGGGGTCAGCGGGTGGCCGCTGGCGGTTACTGCTGGGCTGCGAAATAGTCCTTTAGGCCGTTAAGCCCTTGCAGGGTTTCGCGCATCGTGGCCGCTGGCGTGGCATCCGTCCAGCTCTTTAAAAGTAGGTCAATAGCATTTGCGCAAACGTTCTGCGCGTCCTGGAAAAATTCTTTGTCTTGCATAACTTGTTACGTTTATAGGGTGTTAAAAATAAGGTCTATTTGGGTGTCAAATTTGGCCTCCAGGGGGTGCGTTTTTGCGGATTGTACCACGTTTAGCCGGGTGCGATCATCTACGCCAAAGGCCAGGCAAAGCGCCCGCGTATAAGGCTGTTTGCGTTTCCTGGGTAATAGGTCTATAAGGCGGGCCAGCTGGGCGGGCGTCCCGTCCCAGGAAAGGGCCTTTTCCGGGCGTTTCGCCGCCGGGGTGGACTGCTGGGCCAGGTAATACGCGAAAGTGTCCCAGGGGCCGGAAATTAGGCCCGCACTGGTTAGCGCCGTGTAAAGCCGCCGCGCGGTTTTTTCCTCCAGGCGTTCCGCTGCTGGTAGTGCTGCAATCTTGCCCGCTTTCAGCGCGTCCAGCTCTGCCGCCAGCTGGCCCGGCATCCCCTGGCGTTTTAAGGCCGAAATTTCGCCCCCGGAAAGAGTAAGGCCCGCTGCTGCGGTTTCCTGGCAGATCGCGCAAAATAGGGCATCCAGGGCGGCAATACGGGCGGCCAGGGGGGCGCGCCGCTGCTGGGTGTTTGCCTCCAGTTCCGCCAGGGCCTCCGGGCTGGGCGCCGGGCCGATCCCTGCGAAATCCTGGGCCGGGCTGGTTATCGTTTCCAGTTCCGCGGCCAGGGCGTTACGTTCCGCCAGGATCGCGGCAAGTTTCGCCAGGATCGCGGCGCGGGTTTCGGCTTTGGTGCCGTATTCAAAGCGGGCGCCCTCAACAAAGGCGGCGGCCTGGGCTGTAATACTGCGTTTCATTAGTCCAAAATTCCGTTTAAGAGGTTGGCCGCTGCTTGCTTGCGTTGGTCTATGATCGTGGCGTAAATCTGCGTTGTGCTTACGTTGGTGTGTCCTAATAGCTTGGAAATGCTGTAAAGGTCTGCGCCCTGGGTAAGCGCCAGGGTGGCGAAAGTGTGGCGGGCACAATGAAAGGAAATGTTTTTAGCGATCCCGGCGCGTTTTACCCAGGTAGTAACGCCCCATTGGGTTGTTACCCGTTTCGGCAAGGTAAATACTAAATCCTCCGGCCCTTTGGTGCCGCGTTCCGGCAAAAAGCGGCGGGCGGCATCGGAAAGGGGTAAATACAAAATTTGCCGGGTTTTCTGCATCCTGGTTTCTACTTGCCAGGTGTCCCCGTTTTGGTGTATATCCCCCCAGGTTAGGCCCTCAATATCGGAAAGGCGCAAGCCGCAAAAGCAAGAGAAAAGGAAAGCGGCTTTTACTTGTTCGTTTGGTGCCGGGGCCGCCGCCAGGGTCTTTAATTCCTCCGCGGTTAGATAGTCCCTTTCGCTGGGCTGGCCTTGCGGCTTTTCGCTAATATCCACCAGCGCGCAAGGGTTTACGGAAATAAGGCCCTTTTTGTATGCCTCATTCATAGCCGCCTCAAAGTTGGAGTAATAAAGCGCGGCTGTGTTTGGGGAAAGGGTGCCAGCTCCCCAGCGCTGCGGGGCGTCCTTTAGATAGGCAGCAAAGCCCGTGCAAAAATCCTTATCCACCTGGGCCAGGGTAACGGCCCGGCCCTTGTAGGCTGTGTCTAAATAGTGCTGTAAGTGGGTGCGGGCGGTCTTTATCCCCTCCGCGGTGTTGCTGGCCTTGCGCCCGGCATCCTGGGCGGCCTTATCGGCCCGGTCTTGCCGCTGCTGCATCCAGTCCAAAAGTAGCAAGGCTTTCCCGGCCTGGTTTTTTATCCCGGCCTCCCCGTTTACTATTTCCTTAATCCGCTGGGCCTTTATCGCGTTGGCCGCGTCCCTGGTTACCTGGTTGGCGGTTTTATCCTCCGGGTGGTTGGGGCGCTCTGGGATTAGGTATAACTTTAGAAATTCATAGCTGCGCACCCCGTCCCGGTAAATATCCAGGTAAATAGATTTGCTGCCTTTCGCCAGCTCTTTAAAACGGATTGTTACGGGTTCCTTTGCCCGCTGCTGCTTTTTCGGTCTTGCCATAATAGAAATACTTAACTTGTTACGGGTACAAAGATAGGCAAAAAATCCGAAACGAGTAACAAACGAGTAACAAAATTTGCGAAAAGTAACAAAAAGTGCGTTTAAGAAAGTCAAACAAAGGAAAAAGAAAAAGCGGCCTAAAAGCCGCTAATTCAATGGATTATATTTTACTTACTTTTCCTTAATTTTACCCCTTAAACGTTAAATAAAAAGTGCATTATGTCACCGTCCTGTACAACGTAGTCTTTGCCTTCGATGCCCATCTTTCCTGCAGCACGTACGGCTGCTTCAGTACGGTACTGCACAAAGTCTTCATACTTGATAACCTCTGCACGGATGAAACCACGCTCGAAGTCCGTGTGGATGACTCCTGCGGCACGGGGAGCCTTGTCTCCGGCCCTGATGGTCCAGGCGCGGCATTCATCGGCCCCGGCGGTAAAGAAGGTCCTGAGGCCAAGGAGTTTGTACGCTCCCTGGATAAGGCGCACTACGCCGGATTCTTCAAGGCCGAGTTCCTCAAGGAACATCTGGCGGTCCTCGTACTCTTCAATTTCCGCAATCTCGGCCTCCGTCTTGGCGGCAATCACAAGGACTTCCGCATTCTCAGAAGCCACTGCGGCACGCACTGCATCTACATAGGCATTACCGGATACGGCCGATGCCTCATCCACGTTACAAACATACATGACGGGCTTGTTGGTGATGAGAAAAAGGTCGTGGGACATCTGCTCCTCCTCTGCGTTTTCAAGCGCAACTGTGCGGCAGGAAAGGCCCTTAAGAAGAGCCTCACGGTACCTGAGGAGAAGCCCAAGAAGCTTTTTAGCCTCCTTGTCCCCTCCGGTAGTTGCCATCTTCTCCACCTTCTTGATACGGTTCTCTACGGTCTCAAGGTCCTTGATCTGGAGTTCCGTATCCACCACTTCCTTGTCACGGACAGGGTCTACGGAACCGTCCACGTGAGCGATATTTCCGTCGTCAAAGCAGCGCAGAACATGAAGGATGGCATCCGTCTCGCGTATATTTGCAAGGAACTGGTTGCCAAGGCCCTCTCCCCTGGAAGCGCCCTTTACAAGGCCTGCAATGTCCACTATCTCTACGGTAGCGGGCACGGTACGTTTGGGCTGGCAGATATCAGTAAGAACCTCCAGACGTTTGTCCGGCACGTTTGTAGAGCCCACATTGGGATCTATGGTGCAGAATGGATAGTTTGCGCTCTGGGCCTTTGAGGAACTCACGCAATTAAAAAGAGTAGACTTGCCCACATTGGGCAAGCCTACTATTCCACATTTCAGTGACATAGACTACTAATAAAATCTTGCACGATTGTCTTCCACGCCATTTTCAGTCATCAGGGGAAAGAGCATCTGGCTGTGATAGGAATCAATGCGGGACTTGGCGGCCTTTGCGTCTTCCTCTGTGAAGAAGGAAGCCTCGTCACGGCCTGTCACCTGAAGTACATAGGTTCCCATGATGCCGGCAACGGGGCCGGTGATTTCACCTTCCTTGGCGGCTGCCACTGCACCCACGAATGCAGGTTCCGTGGTAGGGGCGGAATTGGTGGAGAACGTTACGTCAGAGAGATTGGAAACGGTAACACCAAGAACCTCTGCGATTGCATCCATGGAGGTGAGGCCGGCAATTTTTGCGCCTGCTTCCTCTGCACGCTTGGCGGAGCACTTCTCACGGTAGAGTTCATTGCGGATGGGTTCTGCAACCTCAGAAATGGGAGCATAACCTTCCTTATGGGCGTCCTTGATGCCAACCACAAAGAAGTAGTTGTTGTCTACGGTGATGATACCGGAAGCCTTTCCGGGCTTGTTGTCAAATGCCCAGCGGGTGATTTCTTTACCATGGCCGATAGAACCGTAGGTGTCTGTTCCCTCGTTGATGGTCATGCTGCGGGAATAGGTGCCGGTGGAGTCACAGGCAGCCTTGTAATTGGCATATTTGCCAGCTGCACGCACAGCAAGGATATTGGCTTTATTGTAAACTGCCGCATAGGTTTCCTTGCTGGGAAGGGTGGCCTTCTCAAAGATGGCAACCTTCTTCTTGGCAACGGGCTTTGTAGCCTTCACAGCCTCAACGATGTGTACACCGTACTGGGTGTTGAGGATCATGGGCTTGCCAACAGCAGCGCTGAGAACGGGCTCGAAGCCGGGGATAACGGCATTCTGGGTCATCCAGCCAAGGTTTCCCTGCTCTCCGTCATAGGCGTTGCCCTTATCGGCAGAATAGAGGGTGGCCATTGTGGAGAAGTTATTCTTATTCACAAGGGGAAGGAGGCTGTCTGCGAGATGACGGGCATCTGCGCCCTGGAACATGATGTGGCGTACATACACAGAATCAGGAACGTTGCCGGTTTCCATGATGCGGGCTGCAAAGAAGTTGCTGCCACTCTGGTAAACGGGGGAAACACCGCTGTTGTTTGCGCTCACGAAAGCGTCCACGTCACGGTTTACGCTGCGGAGGTCTCCGTCCTTGTACCAGCGGTCTTCCCACTGGCGGTCAGAGTTGCGCTGAAGGAATGCGCGCATGGACTCCGTAGAAGCGAATTCATCGTAGAGTTTTACAAATTCTTCGTTCTGGGCGGCGATATCAGTTGCCGAAGGGGTAACCTCAAACACTGCGTATTCGATGTCACGGGCGGCCTTACGCTTGTAATTCTCCTTGTGGGCATTGTAGAAAGCCTTTACCTCAGAATCTGAGATAACGATGCTGGAGTCCTTGGGGAAATATGTGTTGGGCTCCATCACAAAACTCACGGAAGCAGCGGTGTTACCCTCTGCCACAGCATTTTTCACCTCCAGGCTGTTCATGTAGGAAGATGCAAGGAACAGGGCGTTGTACTTCTCCGTGTAGCGGTTGGTACGTACGGCATTCTGGATGTAGTTACGTACCAGAAGGCCGTTGTAGTCATCTGAGGTCTGTTCCATGAAATCATGGACACGCGCGGGAGAGAATTCTCCGTTCTCATCCATGAACAATCCGGAAGAAGCCACGATAGGAGAGAGGTTATCGCCTACAAACATGTCAATTTCTTCCTGCTGTCCTACGCGGATGCCTGCTTCCTGGATGGTAGGGATAACCTGATAACGCTCTACAAGCTGCTGCCAGGTCATTTCACGAACCTGCTTCTGGGCCTGCTCGCTGGAAGCGGACTGGCCGGAGAGCATTTCCATTACCTGGCCGTTCTGTTTAACTTCCTGCTCAAAGTCAGTGTAGGAGATGCGCTTGCCGTTAATCTTGCCGACATCGTACTTTGTTGAAGCAGACTGGATGGTCTGGATAATGTCGGACGGGTTCACAAGGAAGAGTAAAAGACCGAAGGCAATGATGAGCGATGCTCCAATGCCAAACTTAGTTCTAATGGTCTCAAGTGCTGCCATTTTTATGTGTTTTTTTAATTATAATCAGTATAAGGGCTGCAAAGATAGCATTTTTCTGCGGAAATACCACTATTTTTTTTGTAAGGGGCCGATAAAATTGAGCGTATCTATCACAACCTTAGTGGAATCCGAGTCTACAAAGAATGTATTGTCGAAGGGATGAAGGAGAATGGAGTTTCGAGCCATCTCGTCTGAGCGCATGCCGTACCCCTGCATCATTCCGTCCTTTGAGGACAGCCTCACATAGCAGTCTGTCCATATTTCCTTGTTCTTTGCATCCCAGTAAAGCGTGTCCGTCTCTATCATCTCACGCTTGAGGATATTTTTAACTACAACATTTCCGTAAGCAGACCAGATGTCGTCTCCGTGCTTATACTTATTGTGACGGGCTTCATCGGCCACGATGGTGGTCTCCAGAAGTTGGCTTTCCTCATTGTATCCAAATACATGGATTCCCTTGGGAAAGTAGTTGTAGGAGAGGGTGTCGTATTCATACACCTCCATCCTCGGGGATTCTATCCTCATCTTCAGGCGGCCGTTGTCTGAGTTTATCAGAAGCATCGTGTCCACCACCTGGATAGGGGTTACGGAAAGGTCCAGTTTCTGGGCTTCGGCCAGATTGCTTTTGCATGAATAAACGACGAAAGCAAGCACCAGGGTGCTTGCAATCGCGTTAAATATGCAGGGAACTCTCACTGCTTACTGCACACGGACCGTTGTGGTTGCCACCATACCGCCGCAGCTGACGGTGTAGGACTGTCCCTTGGTGAGGTCATACATGAATGCCTCAGCCGCCTCAGGGTAGTAACGTGCCACCGCAGAGATAGAAGCGGAAGCGTCATCGGCAAGGGAAGCGTCTGCGCTGCGGGCCTTCTGGTAGCAGTCCGTAGCCGCCCAGTAGCGGGCGTACTTGTTCACTACGTCGTCGCAGGAGGCCGATGACCAGAGGTTGCCCATGATCATATAGGCCTTTCCGGCATATCCGTAATCAAGGTCAACTGCCTTGCGGGCGGCATCGTAAGCCTTTGCGCGCATACCGTTCTTGTAGCAGAAGGTTGCCATCTCATAGTAGTACTGGGCGTCAGTGGCGTCATCTGACTCGGGGGAGTCGATAGCCTCCTGGAGGTACTTTCCTGCATCGGCCACATTGCCGCGGGCGGAATTCAGACGGTACAGGCCGAATGCGCTGCCGTGTGAAGGATCCAGTTTGTACTTGGCGGTTGCGGCCTTGAGATAGAGGTCATTGGAGGCGCAGTCATCTGCGGTGTTCATGAGTTGGACTATCTTTGTCACAAGTGCAAGATTCTCAGGATCTGCATCGAAGCGGGGGCTGAAGATGGCGATGAGGTTCTCGCAGGAAGCAACCTTGCTGGCTGCGAAGATGGACTCTATCTTCTCCTTGTCCTCTGCGATTGCAGCGGTCTCCTTCTCGTTGCGGGGCTGAGCCTGGTCTATGATACCGCTCACATTCTCATACAGGGCGATGATATCATCGGCCGATAGTTTTTCCTCCCTGTACTGGGCTACGGCAGACTGCATGAGGGCGCTGAGGATATTGCTCTTTGTCTCACTGCCAAGTTCATTCATGATACCGGAGAGGTTGTCGTACATATACTGTACGTCTGAGCTCTTGTAGTTGATGATGTACTGGCCCTTGTTGTTGAGGATAGTTGCCTTCTTCTTAGGGTAAGCGGCAAGACGCTGGTCCTGGAGCAAGAGGATGGTGTCTGCGATAGCAGCACGAGCCTTGACGTTCTTGGTGTTGCGATACAGGTTTGTCATCATCTTGGTACCGTTCACGAAGATGTTCTCTGAAGCGGTGGCGGGGCAGTATTTATATGCCTGACGCCAGTTGGAAAGGGCCATGGGGTCCTTCTCATCCTTCTTGAAACGCTCAGTGTAGAATGAAAGGTACTTAAGGCAGTTCAGGCTGTCCTCGCCGTGACCATACTTTGAGGTGGTCTGGGCGCTCATGTTCCATCCTGACAATACGGTGAGGAGGGAAGCGGTGATGATAGCTAATCTTTTCATGATATCCTGTTTTTTTGTTTTGTCAAATTATTCGTAGTGCGGTTTCTTGAACCAAATGTCAAATATGTTCATTCCCACGTTGAAACCAAAGTAAGTTTCCTTCACCTGGGAGGTCTGGAGTCCTCTTCTTCCAAAATCCAGGCCAATTGATAATCCGTTATACCAGCGGAACACCGGCAGTGTCATTCCAATGGTTATTCCGACGGCGTCTACGTGCACCCCAGCAACGGTGTAATATGAACTGTCATAATATGCTCCGGCGCGGTATGTGCAGCGCTTCAGGAAATAGCGGATATCATTGCGGTTGGGGGTAATTTCCGCACCAAGACGGAAACTCTGGCCAAATGAGGAAGCAAAACCGACTTCTCCGTTGTTTGAGAATCCCACTACGCTTTCAAAGCCTGAACGGCTCCAGTCTGTCCTGGTGTAGTCGAATTCAATAAGAAGATCGTCTCCCTTCTTGTAGCTGATGCCAACCCCAATCTCATCTCCCATCATTACGCTTTTATCCTTGAGATCTTCCTGATACCTGCCATTGCTGCTGTCAATACCCTTTACTTCATAATGTGTATGATATCCGCTGATGGGGGTGGAAAACTTGTAGGTTGCACCAAGGACTATACTTGAACCGCGGCCAAGGGGTTGTTCGTACTGAAGTCCCAGTTTTGCCGTAACGTTGTTGACCTGAAGGGAGTCTCCGGTGCTCCAGGAACGGGAAGCGCTGTCTTCGTAGGTCATTGCAGCCTTCTTGTTTATATTGCCGAAACTGTAATTGACCTGTGCTCCTACAGAGAGGCGGTTCCAGAGGGTGCCGGCCGCAGCTGCAAATACCTGGTATACACCGCCGTTGCCAATGGAAGAGAAACTCTGGCGGCCAGTGACTATGTTATCCCTGGAGAGTTCAGAGTAAGCTATCTTGTAACCAACGTCGCTGAGCGGACTTATACCCACCATAAACGCCGTGTGGTTCCACATTGGGAAGGAGATTGCGAAGTCGTCTATGTTGAAGGTAGTGTTGAGGGATTTCCTGTCTCCTTCCGAAAATACTGATATACGGCCGTTCAGGCCGAAATCGGCCATGAAGGAGAGGGTGTCCCTTGCGGTAACGGAAGCGGGGTTCATTATATTGATGAACCTGTGGTTGCGTGCTGCAATGCCTACACCGCCCATGCCGCGGTTCCATGCCGTGCCGGGAGTATGGAGATTACCCACACCATATACTGAATAAGGCGAGAAACCACTGTATGTGCCCTCTGTCTGCGCCTTTGCAAAGACACAGGAGAGCATAAGGGCAGCAGCTGCCAATATTCTTTTAATTCTTAGCATATTCGTCTGCCATTAGGGCCAAACCCATAAGGACCAGGTTGCAAATTACAAAGATGGAACTTTTCAGGCGTTTGGCAAAATAATTAGCGTCACCTCCGGTAAAAACTACAATATTGTCCGGATGGAGATTCAGGTAGCCGTCAATTTCAAAAAGAATGCCTGAAACTACTCCGCTCTCTATTGAAGATACCTCACTTTGGCCGATTGTATCCGGATTTTCAGGGATTTCAACAAGAGGAAGGGATTTTGAATACCTCTGGAGAGCCTTGAAACGGGTGCGGCACCCAAGGGAGATGTTGCCTCCGGAATACGTTCCGTCCGGAGAAATGAAGTCTATTGAAAGGGTGGTGCCAAAATCCACTATGGTGCAGCCGCGCCCTTTGAAAAGGTATCGGGAGGCGGCAATTGAAGCGGCCCTGTCATAGGAAAGGTATGAGGGAAGGCCGTATCTGAGGAGAAGGTCCTTGTTACCACGGTCAAGAACAAGCAGATTCCCGCATTCCGACTCAAGGCACCCCACCTCCTGCTCTGAAAGGGGAAATGCGCTGCACACTACCATTACGGCGGGTTTTTCACGCGCCGTGAGGGAGAGTATGAAGTCCATATACTTCTCTCCCTGGTAGCGGAAGGTCTTGCCAAGGGTCATCCTGTCCGACCAGCAGGCCTTGAGCGCTGTGTTTCCTATTTCTATGAGCAGATTAGACATAGCCTGCAAAAATAACAATTATTGCAGTTTTTTCAAAATCCCAAGGGCTTTATCAAGAGAATCCACCCCCCTGGATACGGTTCTGAGCTTTCCGCCGTCCTGATTGAGTTTGTAAACGGAGTCGTTTATTATCACAGCCGCCATTGCCCTTTCAAACACCTTTGACTTGTAATACGGAGATATTGGATTATTGATGAAGAACATAATCTGCATGCCGTTCTTCACAATGATCTTCTCAAAGCCAAGCTGCGCGCCAAGATTCCTTATCTTTACTACGTTCACAAGGTTTTTCACCTCTTCCGGAAGAGGACCGAACCTGTCTTCCAGCTGGCTTGCAATACGGTCTATCTCACGGTCTTCCGTAAGGGAGTCCAGAACCTTGTAGATACGGATTTTCTCTGCCGTTATATCAATATAATTGTCAGGGATGAATGCGGGACGGTCCGTTTCTATGGTGCAGTCGTCCACAAATTTTTCATCGGCCCTCTGATGGGTTACGCCCGTCTCTATTCCTATTTCATCCATGGCCTCCGAGAGAATCTTCTGATAGGTTTCATAGCCCATATCGGCAATGAAACCGCTCTGCTCTGCGCCAAGGAGGTTGCCGGCGCCGCGGATATCGAGATCCTGCATGGCTATATTGAATCCGCTTCCAAGGTCAGAGAACTCTTCAATGGCTTTGAGCCTGCGGCGGGCTTCGTCAGTTATTGTGACAAGCGGCGGCACTATGAGGTAGCAGAAGGCCTTCTTGTTGGACCTGCCAACCCTGCCCCTTAACTGATGGAGATCACTCAGGCCGATATTCTGGGCCTGGTTTATTATTATGGTATTGGCATTTGGAATATCCAGGCCGTTTTCAATTATGGTGGTGCAAAGCAGAAGGTCATAGTCTCCCCCCATGAAGGATAGCATACGGTCTTCAAGGTCATGGGATTCCATCTGGCCGTGCGCCACGCAAATCTTCATATCCGGAACCAGGCGGTGAAGGATTTCCTCAATAGAAGGAAGTTCCTCAACCTTGTTGTGAAGGAAGAAAATCTGGCCGCCGCGGTTGAGTTCATAATTGATTATGCTCTTTATCTCGTCCTGGTTGAAAAGGATAATCTCCGTCTGGATGGGTATGCGGTTTGGCGGAGGAGTCTGGATAATTGAAAGGTCACGCGCGCCAAGGAGGGAGAACTGAAGGGTTCTGGGAATAGGAGTAGCCGTAAGCGTAAGGGTATCTACGGTGTTTTTCATCTGGCGCAGTTTCTCCTTGGCCGATACCCCGAATTTCTGCTCCTCGTCAATTATAAGAAGCCCCAAATCCTTGAATTCAAAGCCGTTTCCAAGGATCTTATGAGTGCCTATAAGGATATCTATGGCACCGGATTTAAGGCGTTTCTTTATATCAGAGATCTGCTTTGCGCTCCTTAGGCGGCTAACATACTCCACCGTGCAGGGAAGGTTCTGGAGACGTGCCTTGAAGGTTTCATAGTGCTGCAGGGAAAGGATGGTTGTGGGAACAAGGACAGCTACCTGCTTTGAGTCAGTAACGGCCTTGAAAGCAGCCCTTATGGCTATTTCCGTTTTTCCAAAGCCAACATCTCCGCAAACCAGGCGGTCCATGGGGCAGTTATCCTCCATATCCCTTTTTACCGCCTTTGTAGCCTTCTCCTGATCCGGGGTGTCCTCATACATAAAGGACGATTCAAGTTCTTCCTGGAGGTAGGTATCGGCACTGAAGGCAAAGCCCTTCTGGGAGCGGCGGGCGGCGTAAAGCTGGATAAGTTCCTTGGCAATGTCCTTCATCTTGGACTTTGCCGATATCTTGAGGTTTATCCAGGTCTTGGAACCAAGTTTGTTTATCCTTGGAGGCTCCCCCTCCTTTGAACGGAAGCGGGAAATTTTATTGAGTGAATGGACGGATACAAATACTACATCCGAGCCGCCATACATGAGCTTTACAACCTCCTTTACCCTGCCGTAGTCGTCCTTCATCTTCACAAGGCCGCCGAACACTCCCACGCCGTGGTCAATGTGAACAATGTAGTCTCCTATATTGAAGGCACTGAGGTCATTGAGGGTAAGCTGCTCACTCTTTTCAACGGTGCGGCGGATACGCACGCGGTGGAACCTGTCAAATATCTCGTGATCTGTGTACAGGCAAATCCTGTCCTGCTGGTCTATGAATCCGGAATGGAGGTTCTTTCCCTTTATGAAATCAGGAAGGGCAATCTTTTCCTCCTGGACCATAATTGATTTGAGCCTTTCCAGCTGGGCTTCCTTCTCTCCTATAATATATACTTTATAACCTGACTCAAGTCTTGACTGAATGTCATTGATGAGAAGTTCAAAATTCTTATTGAATACAGGCTGGGGCGCAATATTGAATTCTACGGTGCTTACGCCCTGTTTTTTTAGCGGTACATCAAGAAACACGTGCCTGAATTTCAGAAGGCTCTTCAGGAAATCCCGGTTGTTGTACATATCGGAAGAATCCAGCCATACGGTTGTATCTTCCTGAAGAAGGCCTATTATAGAGTCACCGCCTACCTCACCGCCGGCGGCTATGTCAGAGTAGATATCGGCCTTGTCAATATTGCCAATTGAGAGCTGAGTGTTGCAGTCGAAGGTGTTTATTTTCTCTACCTCGTTTCCAAAGTAACTTATTCTGTAGGGCTTATCCAGCGAATATGAGAATATGTCTATGACCGCGCCCCTTATTGCGTACTGCCCCGGAGCCGACACAAAATCTACCTTCTCAAATCCCTTTTCCGTAAGGATTTCCCTCAGTTTTTCATAGGGAAGCCTGTCTCCCGGTTTTATTTCAAGATGGGCCGATACAAGGGTGTTCTGCGAAGGTATCAACTCTTCAAGCGCTTCTGGGTAGGTTACTATGAAAACCTGTTCATCGGCCTTTGTATCAAGGATTTTTCCTATTGCGGCAGTTCTCTGGACGCCCAGGGAGGACTTGTAATTGCTTCTTTCTATGTTTTTACCTGAAATTGGCAGAAAGAAAACGCAGTCTCCTTCAGTCAGGTTATAAAGGTCTGCGCTGCAATACTCGGCCGATTCCATAGTTGGAAGGACTATGAGATTGGTATTATTTTGTGCGGCATTTTTAAGAACCGCCCATCTTGCAGACAAAAACAGCCCGGAGCAGTATATTTCCTTACTCTTCAAGAGTTTCTCCTGTAGCGCGGCCGTAGATTTTTGACTTATTAACATCTGCCCCGTTTTACCTGTTGAAAAGCTGTTGATAACCCTGTTTATAACGTGTTGATAAGTGGAGTTACCGGACGGTGAACAAACTTTAAACAATCAATCAACAACTTTTCAGATAGTTTTCAACAGTTTAAAATTACTGTAAATAGTTGATTTATAAATAGTTTTATATAGTTATCAACTTATCCACAGTTTCATTAAAAACATCAGTTATAAAAAAATAAAAACTATATTTGTATTTGAATTGAACCCTCAGGAGCAATGAGTGAATTTGACCCGCACAGTACAATCGACCACAAAGATAGTGAATTTGACGGAATTATAAGGCCGCAGGGGCTGAGTGATTTTACCGGCCAGAAGGAGATAGTGTCCAATCTGGACATATATATAAAGGCTGCCAAACTGCGCGGAGAAGCCCTTGACCACGTGCTTTTTCACGGCCCTCCAGGCCTTGGAAAAACCACCCTTGCACATATCATAGCAAACGAAATGGGGGTTAATATGAAGGTTACCTCCGGTCCGGTTCTGGATAAACCCGGAGACCTTGCCGGCCTTCTTACTTCCCTGGAGCAGGGGGACGTCCTTTTTATCGATGAAATCCACAGGCTTTCTCCGGAGGTTGAGGAGTATCTGTATTCCGCCATGGAGGACTATGTGATAGATATAATGATAGACAAGGGTCCCGGGGCCCGTTCTGTCAGGATTTCACTAAATCCTTTCACGCTGGTTGGTGCAACTACCAGAAGCGGTCTTCTCACTGCTCCGCTCCGCGCCCGTTTTGGAATTACCTGCGCCCTGGAGTACTATGATACCGCAGATCTTAAGAATATAGTATTAAGGAGTGCCCGTATCCTTTCACTGGAAATTGATGAGGATGCGGCTTATGAGATTGCCCTCCGCAGCCGCGGTACCGCGCGTATTGCAAATGCGCTGCTGAGGCGTGTCCGTGACTTTGCCCAGGTTCTTGGAGACGGCCGCATCAATCTTGACATTACGCGTTTTGCCCTGAATAAGCTGAAGATTGACAAGAGGGGGCTTGATGCCATTGACAACAAGATTCTCCGTACCCTCATCCAGAATTTCAAGGGAGGGCCGGTTGGAATAGGAACTCTTGCTACATCGGCCAGTGAGGATCCTGGAACAATTGAGGAGGTATATGAGCCTTTCCTCATCAAAGAGGGATTCATCATCCGCACCCCCCGCGGCCGCGTTGCCACTGAGATGGCTTATGACCACATGGGTATGACGGAATACCTCAATCAGCGCAAATACACCCCCGACGACAACACTTTGTTCTGATTGTTATTTGTCATTCTGAGCGAATTTTTTTTTGTCATTCTGAGCGAAGCGAAGAATCTCCTTCTATGTATAATAATTATTTTGTATACATAATGTCAAACAGTCATAACACTGTTTTGTATATTGGTGTAACAAATGACATTGAAAGAAGAGTTTCTGAACATAAGTCTGGATTAATATCTGGTTTTACTAAAAGATATAATTGCAATAAGCTAGTTTATTTTGAAACTTTTAATGATATAAATCAGGCAATTGAAAGAGAAAAGCAGTTAAAAGGTTGGAAAAGAGATAGAAAAGATGCTTTAATAGATGCTGTCAACAAGGAAAGAAGGGATTTATCAGGAGATTCTTCGCTTCGCTCAGAATGACAGTATTATCTGAATAAACATACTTTAATCACTAAAAGTGACAATTTATTCACGAAAAATGCTTATAATTGCATTTTAGAAACACAATTAATATAATTATATGGCAGATCCTAAATTAATTTCCAAGATTCCGGAAGGACCGCTCAAGGACAAATGGTCCAAGCGCAAGGCGGAAATCCGGATAGTTTCTCCAAACAACAAGAGGAAACTGGAAGTGATTGTTGTAGGTACCGGTCTTGGCGGAGCTTCCGCAGCTGCATCCCTGGGTGAAATGGGATACAACGTCAAGATTTTCTGTATCAGCGACTCCCCCAGGCGTGCACACTCAATTGCTGCACAGGGCGGTATCAACGCTGCAAAGAACTACCAGAACGACAACGACTCCATCTACCGTCTGTTCTATGATACCATTAAGGGTGGCGACTACCGCAGCCGTGAAGCCAATGTGTATCGTCTGGCAGAGGTAAGTGCCTCCATCATTGACCAGTGCGTTGCACAGGGTGTTCCTTTTGCACGTGAATACGGCGGATACCTTGCCAACCGTTCATTCGGCGGCGTTCAGGTTAGCCGTACTTTTTATGCCAGGGGACAAACCGGCCAGCAGCTCCTCCTTGGCGCCTATGCATCCCTGAATAAGGAAATTGCTGCAGGTACCGTAAAGAGCTATCCCCGCCATGAGATGCTTGACCTTGTGATTATCAACGGTGAAGCCAAGGGTATCATTGCCCGTAACCTTGTTACCGGTGAGATCGAGCGTTTTGGTGCACATGCAGTTGTGCTTGCTACAGGTGGTTACGGAAATACCTATTTCCTTTCCACCAACGCTATGAACTCCAATGGATCGGCCGCTATGCAGGCATACCGCAAGGGCGCTTTCTTTGCAAATCCCTGCTTTGCCCAGATCCACCCCACCTGTATTCCCGTTCACGGAGACCAGCAGTGCAAACTTACCCTCATGAGTGAGTCCCTGCGTAACGACGGCCGTATCTGGGTTCCCAAGAAGATGGAGGATGTCCTTAAACTCCGTAAACATGAGATTAAGCCTTCCCAGATTCCGGAGGAAGACCGCGACTACTATCTTGAGCGCAGGTATCCGGCCTTTGGTAACCTTGTTCCCCGTGACGTTGCATCACGTGCGGCAAAAGAGCGCTGCGACGCAGGCTTCGGCGTAAATGAGACCGGCCTTGCCGTGTTCCTTGATTTTGCCGATGCCATCAAGCGTCTTGGTCACCAGAGGGTTGAGGAGCGTTACGGAAACCTCTTCCAGATGTATGAGAAGATCACTTCATCTTCTCCCTGGGAAGAGCCCATGATGATCTATCCTGCCATTCACTACACAATGGGCGGCCTCTGGGTAGACTATGACCTCCAGACCACAATCCCCGGCCTCTATGCAATTGGTGAAGCCAACTTCTCAGACCACGGCGGAAACCGCCTTGGTGCAAGTGCCCTTATGCAGGGCCTGGCAGATGGTTACTTCATCCTGCCTTACACCATCGGCGATTACCTTTCACATAAGTTTGCAGAACCTAAGACGGATATCAACGCCCCTGAATTTGACGCTGCAGAGAAGGCTGTCAAGGAGCGCATTGCAAAACTTTTTGCCGTCAAGGGAACTGAAACCGTTGACAGCCTCCATAAGAAACTTGGCCACATCATGTGGGAGTATGTAGGCATGGCACGTAATGAGGAAGGTCTTAAGAAGGGTATCGAGGAAATCGGCAAACTCCGTGAAGAGTTCTGGAAATCAGTCCGCGTACCTGGCTGCAATGAGGAATTCAACCAGGAACTTGAAAAGGCTCTCCGCCTTGTAGACTTCTTTGACATTGGTGAACTTATGGCCCGTGACGCCCTTAACAGGAAGGAATCCTGCGGCGGTCATTTCCGTGAGGAAATGCAGACTGAGGACGGCGAAACCAAGCGCGACGACGAAAACTTCATGTACGTAGGCGCCTGGGAGTATAAGGGTGAAGGCAAGGAGCCTCAGCTTCATAAGGAAGAACTCAAGTATGAGAACATCAAGATAGCAACCCGTAACTATAAAGACTAATCCCGAGTATGGAATATAATGTAAAAGTATGGCGTCAGAAGAACGCCAAAGCAAAAGGCCATTTCGAGACCTACCCGTTACGGATGTGGAGGAAGACGCTTCTTTCCTCGAAATGCTTGATATCCTGAATGATCAGCTTATCCGCAAGGGTATTGACCCCATTGCCTTTGACCATGACTGCCGTGAAGGTATCTGCGGAGCATGCTCCCTGTACATTGACGGCCGCGCTCACGGTCCGGACGACCAAGTGACTACCTGCCAGCTCTTTATGCGTCATTTCAAACCCGGCGCAACAATTACCGTGGAGCCCTGGCGCAGCGGAGCATTCCCTGTGATCAAGGACCTTGTAGTGGACCGCGGTGCATTTGACAAGATCCTCCAGGCCGGCGGTTTCATTACGGTACGTACCGGAAGCGCCCAGGACGGCAATACTCTCCTTATTCCTCACGATGACGCAGAACTCTCAATGGACGCTGCGGCCTGCGTAGGATGCGGAGCTTGCGTTGCAACCTGTAAGAACGGTTCTGCAATGCTGTTTGTGGCAGCACGCGTAAGTTCACTGGCTCTCCTGCCCCAGGGCAAGCCGGAAGCTGCACGTCGCGCCCGCGCCATGGTTGCCAAGATGGACGAACTTGGCTTTGGTAACTGCACCAATACCCGCGCTTGCGAAATGGAGTGCCCCAAGCACGTTACCATTGACCATATTGCCCGCCTTAACAGGGAATATCTGAAGGCAAGATTCTCAGAGTAAACTGGTTTTATAGTGCTAAAAAAGAGTGTGATCAAGTCAATCTGACTTAGGTCACACTCTTTTTTTTAATATACTTGGGCAAAAGAATTAAAAGTGCATCCAAATACGCTTTCAAGGTATATTAAAGACGGTATATTGTAATTTTTATTCTAATTCATAAAAACTTTTATAAATTTTCATTCAGTTTAAGACTGATAATTATTAGGTTATTATTTTAAAAAATTATAACTTTAAGGCGCTAAAATAATTTAAATAGTAAGGAAATTTTAATAATTAAGCCTTTAACGTATTTAAAGGCAAAGAATTAACACTTGTTTTTTTGAATTTGTTTTTTTTACTTTGCACCTAGGTTCCCTTAATTTAAAAGGGACATTTAGTAGTGTATTCGGTACGAAAAGCATTTTTGTATCAATATTTATGTTTAACTAAATCTATTCACAATGAAAAGAATTAAGACTCTGATCTCAATTCTGCTCATCGCGGTTTGCTCTTCGGCATTTGCCCAGAATATAACCGTGAAGGGTAAGGTTGTGACCAATGACGGGGAACCCGTCGTTGGTGCGTATGTTCTCGTGAAGGATACCGCAACCGGCGAACTCACAGGACTGGACGGTGATTTTACTCTCACCGGAGTTCCTGCATCAAGCCGCCTTGTGGTTGCTTTTATGGGAATGAAAACTTCTGAAGTGGATGCAGCTCCCACTGTGACTGTAACCATGGAACAGGACTATGAGTACCTGAAAGAGGTTGTTGTCACCGCCATGGGTATTTCCCGTGAGAAGAAGGCCCTGGGTTATGCAACACAGGCAGTAGGTAGTGAAGACCTCCTGAAGGGTGCACCCACTGACATTGCAACTGCTATGTCAGGTAAGGTTTCCGGTGTTTCCATCACCCCTTCTTCAGGTATGCCCGGTGCATCCACAAAGATTGTTATCCGTGGTGCACGTTCCCTGTCACGCAGTGGAAACAACACTCCTCTGTACGTTGTTGATGGTATGCCGATCGCATCATCATTCGACATGTCCACAGATCAGTCAGTTACCGGTACGGACTACACCAACCGTGCACTTGACATCGATCCCAACGACATCGAGAGCATCAACATCCTTAAGGGTCAGGCAGCTTCCGCCCTTTATGGTATGCGTGCAGGCAACGGTGTTATCGTTATCACCACCAAGAGCGGTAAGAACGCCGGAGGAAAACCTTCAGTGACAATTTCTACCAACGCCGCATGGTCTACAGTATCCACTGTTCCCGAGGTTCAGACAGAATTCGCACAGGGTTCTCCTGCCGGTTTCAATCCCAACGCCTCTCTTGCATGGGGTCCCAAGATTTCCGAACTCCCTAATGATCCCACTTACGGTGGTAACACCGACAATGCATATACTGCGGAAGGAAAGCATGAGGGAATGTACTATGTTCCCCAGCGTGCAAAGGCTGGCCTGGATCCTTGGGCAAAGCCACAGGCTTACGACAATATCCGCAGCTTCTTCCAGACAGGTTTCTCATGGACCAATTCTGTGAATGTTTCCCAGAACCTTGGCCGCGGAGACTATTCCGTAACCCTTGGTAATACTCATCAGACTGGTATTGTCCCTTCAACTGGCATGGACCGTTACAATGCAAAGCTCAATGCTTCCGCAAAGCTCAGCAAATACTTCACCACCGGTGTATCGGCCAACTTCTCCCAGTCTACCGTTAAGAAGCAGACCGGTGCCAACGAAGGCGTGACCGCCATGGTTTATGCAGCACCTGCCAACTATGACCTCAAGGGTATCCCCTCACATCCTAAGGGAGATCCCTACACCCAGCTTACTTACCGTGCAACCTCCGGTTTCCCGGCTCCTTACTGGGCTATTGAGAACAACTCCTTCACCGAGACCACCCAGCGTTTCTTCGGTAACACATACCTGGCT
>CACXNH010000007.1 GCA_902768955.1 uncultured Bacteroidia bacterium
TCTTGGCCTTGGAGGTGTAGCCGGGTTCATCGGCCTTGTTGCTCACAAGGAAGTCGTCCTTTGTCATTTCATCGTACTGGTAGTAAAGGAGGAGAGGGTCTTCCTTGTAGGCGCCGTCCTTGCCAGTGCTGCCGTAAGGGTAGAACGGAGCGGCTATGCAATAGTAGAAACGGGGATCACGGTCTTTGTAGGGGTGTTTGGGGTCATAGCCCGACCCTTCCTCGAACCATTTCTTGCCGTTTTTCATCTCAAAGTCAATCTGAGCGGCCTGGGTGGGATGGAAGGCTTCCCAGCCGTTGTAGTACTCTACGGTGTAGAGGAGCTGGGCCTTCTTTGTGTAGTTGTCGTCGGCGTCGGAGGTTGCCACAAAGTACTTTGCCCAGATGATTTCAGGGGAGTTGACGTCTTTCCAGATGCCGTCGTAGGTGTCGTCAAGGGCGTATGCTCCGTCAACATCGGCGCGGTCTACGATAGCCTGGGCTGCGTCAAGGGCACGCTGCCATTTGCCGTCGTGGTCGTATTCTCCGTTGAAGATTCCGCCTTCCGGCTTTGTGGGGTCATTGAACAGGGTGGAGGCTGCCACAAGGGTGAGGCGGCTCTTCAGTGCAAGGACAACATCCTTGTTGATTCGGCCTTTTGCGGTCTTGTCCTTTTCGGGGAGAAGGGCGTAAGCGTCGTCAAGGTCCTTGAGGATGAAATCTACGCAGTCGTCAAAGTTGGCGCGGGTCACCGTGAAATCGTCGGTGAGTGAGTGCGGCTTTGTGATGATGGGAACGCCGGCGTAGCGTTGGATAAGGAGGAAGTAAGACCATGCCCTCAGGAAAAGGACTTCTCCGGTGAGGCGGTTCTTGGCGTCTTCCGTCATTGCCGAACCTTTCTCCTCGATGTAGGTGAGGAAGTAGTTCATCCTGTAAATCCACTCGTAGGTGCGGTTCCAGATATTGAGGATGGTGGTACGGGTGTTATGTGCCTGGCCGCCTTCCTTGATGTACATCACGTTGTCCGGGTCCATGTATCCGGAGGCGATGTAACGGGTAGAAGTTCCGCCATAACGGAAATAGCCTTCATCGGTGATACAGCCCACGTTGCCTTCCTGGTAAGGGTCCGGAAGAACGGTATAGAGGGCGTTCACATAAGCTTCGGCAAGAGCGTCGCTGTTGAATACGGCGTCTTCGTTGAGTTTGTCAAGCGGTTTTTTGTCCAGGAAACCGTCCTGGCAGGATGCAAAGCAAAGTGCAGCCGCTAAAAGTATATAAATCTTTTTCATATTGCCCTTAGAATGAAAGTTTAACACCGGTGTTCACAATTCTCATCTGAGGATAGGTCTGATAGCTTTCGTCGGAGGTTTCGGGGTCTACGAACTTGAGCTCGGAGAAGGTGAGGAGGTTGTAACCTGCAATGTAGAAGCGCAGGCTCTTTGCACCAAGCTTGGGAAGCCACCTGTCAAGGGGAAGGGTGTATCCAAGCTCAACGTTCTTGAGGCGCAGGAAGGCTGCGTTGCGGGAGTAGTAGTCGGAGCGGTTTACGCCGCCGTTACTTACTGTGGAACCTATCCTGGGATAGTCTGAGGTGGTGTTGTCCAGAGTCCAGGCATTCTGTGCCGCAAAGCGGTCGAGGTTGCCGGAGACGGGGTCCATCTGAGGAGAGTAGTAGTAGCGTGCAAGGCCCTGTCCCTGGAGCAGCATGGTGAAGTCCAGGTTCTTCCAGGTGAGGTCCAGGCTGAGGCCGAACACAATCTGGGGAACCACCGTGAATTCATTGCGGTAGCGGTCCAGGTTGGTGATTTCACCGTCCTTGTCAAGGTCTTCGAAGATGAAGTCGCCAAGGGTGGCGCCGCTCATCTGAGGATAATTGGCAAGATCTTCGGCGGTCTTGTTGATACCGATCACATGGTAGTAGAGGGCCGAACCCATGGGTTTTCCTTCCAGTTTCATGTAGTCGTGGTTTTCGGGCCAGGGAGTCTCATCCATGTACACGATGGTATTCTTGGCGTACATGAAGTTACCGTTTACGCGGTAGCGGAGGTCTCCGGCAAGGAGCTTGTTCTCATGGCTCAGCTGGATCTCAACACCCCTGTTTTTCACTATGCCGATATTTTCGTCGGGGAGGTTGTTGGTAAGACCTGTATAATAAGGTATGGAAGCGTTACGGGTGCAAAGGATGTTGGAACGGTTGGTGGAGAAACCTTCAATTTCCCAGGAGAACAGTCCGTTGAGGATGTTTCCGTCCATACCCACGTTCCAGGTGCGTGCAACTTCCCAGGTTACGTTTTCGTTGGGAATGGTGCCGGGGATGATGAAGTTCACTTCCTTGCCGTCAAACATGGTCTTGTAGGAGTAGGCCGAAGTGTAGCCGTAGGTGGCCATGTACTGGAACGGATCGATCTGGTCGTTACCCTGCTCGCCGTATGAAGCGCGGATCTTGAGGTTGGTGAGCCAGGTGAGGTTGTTCTTGATGAAGGGCTCCTCAGAGAGACGCCAGCCCACGGAAACGCCCGGGAATACGCCCCAGCGCTTTCCGGCGGGGAAGTTCTCAGAGCCGTCAAAACGTACAAGTGCCTGGAACAGATACTTGCTCTTGTAGTCGTAACCTACACGGCCGAAGAAAGAGCGGCGTGCGGTTTCACGTGCATAACCGTTGATGGAGTACCAGCTTTTGTCGGCGGTACCGGCAAAGAGTTCGTCAAGGATGTCGGAGTCGTATTTGTTGATACCGGCCTTGTAGTAGTCCAGGCGGTAGGAGTTTTGCTCGAAACCGGCAAGGGCGGTTACGTGGTGGCCGTTAAAGTCGCGGTCGTAGTTGACGTTGGCGTTGAGGGCCAGGTTTTTGGTGTGGCGCTGGTATTCGTGGAGCACCGGAGTGGGCCAGTAGGAATTGGAACGCTCTTCAAAGAGTTCGGTGATTTCGTCGTAGCTGTAGTAGTTCCAGTTCTGCTGCCAGTTCTTGTTGAAGGTGCTCACAAGGTCGTAGGCCATGTGTCCGTTGATGGAAAGGCCTTTTACCAGGAACCCGAGATCCCAGTTGGCGGTGAAGGTGGTATTGATGGTGTTGATGGTGGTGCGGTCGTAGCCGGTGAGGTCCTGGACCAGCACGGCAGGGTTGGTACCACCCTTCAGGAGTTTGCCGGGAAGTCCCTGGTCTGCGCCTGCGCCATCAGGGAAATAAGCGGCTCCGGTAGGCCTCATGCGCTGTGCGATGTAGAAGATACCGTAGGAGTCACTGGGGAAGGCCGAATAGTTCTTGTGCTGCTGACGGGCATTGATGTCAACTCCAAGCTTGAGGTTCTTGGTAACCTGGATGTCAAGGTTGGAGCGGAGGTTGTACTGGTTGTAGTTGGTGGCACTCTTATAATAAATACCATCCTGGAACTGGCCGTTGAACTGCACAAAGTAAGCCGCCCTCTGGGAACCGCCGTTGATGCTCACGCCATACCTGTGCTGCAGGGATACGGGCTTGATGATTTCGGCATACCAGTTGGTGTTGGGGTAGTTGATGGGGTCGTCCTGGTTGATGTAGTGCTGGATCTGGGTTTCGTTGTACACGGGGGCGCCGCCGCTAATGGCAAGGCTGCTGTTGTAGGCCTGGGTGTACAGAACGGCGTCGGCCAGCTGAACCATGCGGGTAGGGCTTTGCATACCAAGGTCGTAGGTGAAGTTCACCTTAGGGGCCTCGTTGTACTTGCCTCGCTTGGTGGTGACAAGGATAACGCCGTTTGCAGAGCGGGCGCCGTAGATGGCGGCCGATGCGTCTTTCAGGACGTTGATGCTCTCGATTTCGTCACCGGTAAGGCGGCCGAATTCGTCTCCACGGCCCTGGACACCGTCTATGATGATAAGAGGGCTGTTGTCTCCAAGGGTGCTTCGGCCACGGATGAAGATGACCGCATCATCTTTACCGGGCTCTCCGGAACGGTTGTTCACGATGACGCCGGAAAGACGGCCGGCGAGGCCCTGAGACAGGTTTACGGAAGAGTTCTTCACCAGTTCGGTACCTGAGGTGGTGGCAACGGATCCGGTGAGGGTTAGCTTTCGCTGGTTACCGTATCCAATTGCAACTGCCTCGTCCAGAAGCTCGGAGTCTTCCTTGAGGACAAAGTCAATGACATTCCGGCCGTCTACGGCTTCGTGGACTTCCTCATAGCCCATGAAGGAAGCTATGATGGTAGCCTTTGAAGAGACTCCGGAGAGGGAATATTTTCCGTCTGCGCCTGTGAGGGAGCCATTTGAGGTAGATCCCTGCACATACACCATTACGCCCACAAGGGGTTCTCCCTTAGTGTCGGTAACGGTTCCTTTGACGGAGATGTTACGGGTTTGGGCTGCCAGTGGGGAACAGAATAACCCCGGGAGCAGACAAATTGCTAAAAGCCAGGTAGTTAGTGTACCTTTCATAGTGGTTAATAGTTAGTTTGTACAAAAATAAATAAAAAATTTCGTTCGACAAACAGTTTTAGGCAGAAAAATTTCGTTTTGTTTCGTTCTCTTTGTTAATTCAAAACAATTCACTAACTTGCGAATCGAACTAATAACCTATATCCTCAATGACAAGTATCGCCGAAAGACGGAAATTCATTCTTGACAGCATCTTCAAGGACGGATTCGTAAAAGTGGCAGACCTCGCAGACGCCCTGCAGGTTACCCAGACCACTATTCGCAAGGACCTCACCCATCTGGAAAACGAAGGCCTCCTGTACCGTGCCTATGGCAGCGCAATGCCCACATCGGCCCAGGTGATGGACATAAGTCTCAACACCAAAAAGCGCATCAACTTCAAAAAGAAGCTCAAAATAGGCCAGAAGGCGGTAGAGATGCTTCAGGAGAACGATTCCATTATCCTTGGCGCCGGTTCCACCCTTGAAGTCATGGCCGAAATCCTCAAACCCAAAGGCCGGCTAAATGTTGTTACCCCGGCGGTCAACATTTCAATGTCACTCGGCGACATGTCGGGGGTAACCGTCATGCAGCTTGGCGGAATCCTTTATGGCAATTCACTCTGCGTCATCGGCTCGGAGGCAAAGTCCATGCTCACCAACCTGCAGTGCTCCAAGCTGTTTTTCGGCATGGATGGCATAGACCCTGAAAGCGGCGCTTTTTGCGCTACCGTAGAGGAGGCCGAACTCCTTTCTTATATGGCGCACATCTCAGACCAGGTCATTGCGCTGGCAGATTCCTCCAAAATAGGGAAGAAAGGCTTCAGCCGCATCTGTCCCATCACGGACATTGATATCCTTATCACCGACTCCGGAATCCCCGACGACGCCAGAAAGGCCCTGGAAGGCAAGGGCGTAAAGCTCATTGTGGTGTAGGGTAAAGTGGTTGTCATAAAAAAGTGCCGTGCTTAAAAACAAGCACGGCACTTTGTGTAAATCACTGTTATTCAGCTGATTGTCTTTGCACCTAGTTCAGTGCTGCAATACTCTCAAGCAGGGGAGCGGTGTACTGGGCCGATGCCGTTACAAAGTTGGCTTCGTACCAGGCGTTGAGGGCGGTGCACACAAACAGCAGGATGATGAGGGTGGCCACAATGGCGCCAATCCATTTGAGGCGCACAAGCCACTTCTTGTTATTCCAGCCGATTGTCTGGAACATGCTCCAAAAACCATGGTTGAGGTGCAGCCAGATGGCAACGAACCATACGATGTAAAGGGCTACAACCCACCAGTTGCGGAAGGTGGCAAGGAGAAGATAGTAGGGATTATCGGCCTCTCCGCCCATAAATTCCTGAAGCTGCATCTTTGCCCAGAAGTGGGCGAGGTGGAAGGCCAGGAAGCCAAGGACGATAATGCCAAGAACTGCCATATTCTTTGCACTCCAGCTGTCGTTCTTTGCCTTTGAGGCTACCTCATAGCGCTTGAGGCCGCCGCGCTTCACTACATTCTCATAACTGAGCCAGCAGCCGTAAAGGATGTGGATCACAAAGCCGAGGGCCAGGATGGGAACCATGATGGTGATGACGGGGGAGGCCATGAAATCGCAGCCAAGCTGGAACCAGCCGTCTCCGTGGGTATAAGGCATTGCATCTGCTGCAACCTTGCCGAAATTACCTTTAAATGAGTCAATTACGGAAAAGAAGTTGATGGTGCCGTGAAGAAGAAGGAAAAGTACCAGGAAAGCACCGCTTACGCTCTGGATGAACTTCTTGCCGATGGAGGAGGTTAAAAAATTAGCCATTATAGTTTAGTTAAATTTGTTTCCAGTTCACAAATATAGGAATCTTTCTTGGAAGTTTACCAATATTTCGGTACTTTTGTTTGACATTAAAACCAATTTCTATGTACAAACGCGTTCTTCTCAAACTCTCCGGAGAGAGCCTCGGCGGCCCCGCCGGAAAGGGCCTTGACACCCAGTGGTTGGAAAAATATGCAAAGGAAGTGGCATCGGCCGCAAAAGCAGGCCTCCAGATAGCCATAGTGAACGGCGGCGGCAATATCTTCCGCGGCCTTCAGGGCGTGGGCAAGGGCTTTGACCGCGTGGACGGAGACAAGATGGGAATGCTTGCCACCGTCATAAACGCCCTGGCGCTCAAGATGTTCATCAAGGCAGAAGGCGTTGAGGCAGAAGTCTTCACCTCTACCCCAATGGAACCTCACGCAAAGTATTATATGAGGGATGAAGCCGTGAAACTGATGGAGCGGGGCGGCGTGGCCCTCATCGCCGGCGGCACCGGCAACCCGTTCTTCACCACAGACAGCGGTGCAGCGCTTCGCGCACTTGAGATCGGGGCCGATGCCCTCCTCAAAGGCACCCGCGTAGACGGCGTATACACCGCAGACCCTGAGAAGGATCCATCGGCCGTAAAGTACGATGAACTCTCCTTCGATGAGGCCATTTCCAAGCACCTCAAGGTGATGGACCAGACCGCTTACGCCCTCTGCAGTGACGGACGTGTGCCCATCATCGTGTTCGATATGAACGCCACCGGCAACCTCAGCAAACTCCTTTCCGGTGAAAAAGTGGGCACATTGGTGCATCCTTAACGCAACATCAACCGGGTTTATAGCATCTTGCAGTTATGAAAGCAAAAGTCAGACATCTTTATGAGATTATTGCAGGCGCCATCCTGTCCCTCCTTGGTTTCGGCTGCACTCCCTCCAGCTCCCCGGATAAACCGGATCCTTACCATGATATCCCGGTAGAGTATGGTGTGCCCCACGCAGATTATGTGATAATGGGTTCTGTAACCTCTCAGAATACATCAGAGCCTATTCCCGGTATCAAGGCAACTTTCCGCCGTTACTCATATACAGATAATGATGGAAAGAAACATTATGAGAACCAGGAGTTTGTTACGGACGCTGAAGGGAAGATAAATGCCCCAATGGAAAAGTATATGTTCCCTCTTTGGGGAGATGACCAGTATTCCATTATCCTTGAAGACATTGACGGCCCCCAGAACGGCGGTTTTTTTGAGTCCCATGAAATAGCAAAAGAAGATATTACCATTGAACAGACCAAGAAGGGAAGCGGATGGTATGAAGGCGCCTTCACGCTTTCATTCAATGCAAAGATGTATGAAGAGATGCCTGCCGAATACGGAATGCCGCATGCAAACTACAAGGTTGTGGGCAAAGTAACAGATGAGGACGGCAATCCCATCCCTGGAATTGAAGTTCTTGCAAAGCTGTGGAAACAGGGAGCGGAAGTAGATGGGCAGCCAATCAATGCCCGCACAGACCAGGACGGCAATTATGTACTTTCGGCACAAGCCTGGCCCGGAGCTGAGGGCGCCCGTATTGAATTCACGGATACCGACGGTGAGGAAAACGGCGGCCTGTTTGATACGTTCAGTGGTGAAGCCTCTTTGGAAAAGACTGCCCAGGGAGACGGGAAATGGTATGAAGGGGACTTCTCCGGAGAGCTTAATGTAAAGCTGAAAAAAGCTGCCGAGTAATGCTTTCCTTACGGCATAGAATTGGGCTGGAACTCTCCCGGCCCATGATAAACGGCGTAATCAGAAGACACCCTCTCACTGCGTTGTTTTGGGAATGTACCCTCAGATGTAACCTCCGTTGCAGGCACTGCGGAAGTGACTGCAGGGTGGAATCTGCAGTAAAGGATATGCCGCTAGGGGATTTCCTGCCGGTGCTTGACAGTATAGCCCGCAGCACAGATCCTCACAAGGTGATGATAAACGTTACCGGCGGTGAACCTCTGGTGAGAAAAGATCTTGAGGCATGTGGCAAGGCATTTTATGACCGCGGCTTTCCATGGGGCATTGTAACCAATGGCCAGCTTCTTACTCCGGAACGCTTTCACAGCTTGCTTTTAAGCGGCCTCAGGGCTGTTACTGTGAGTCTTGACGGCATAGGGGAAACCCACGACTGGATGCGCGGAGTGCAGGGTAGTTACGCCAAAGCCCTTGCCGCTGCCCGTATGGTTGCCCGTTCCGGGGCCGTTGAATATGACGTAGTCACTTGTGTGAACAAACGCAGCTACAAGGAACTTGAAAGCGTTAAGGAACTGCTTATAGAAAACGGAATAAAAGCCTGGAGGCTTTTTACCGTTTTCCCTGTTGGCCGGGCTGCCCGTGATCCGGAACTCCGTCTTTCAGGAGAAGAGTTCCGTGGCCTGATGGATTTTATAAAACGCAGCCGCCGTGAAGGCCGTATCAAAGTCAGTTATGGCTGTGAAGGCTTTCTCGGTAATTATGAGGGCGATGTCCGGGACCATTTCTTCCTTTGCAGCGCAGGAATAACCATAGGTTCCGTTATGGCCGACGGCTCCATTGCAGCCTGCCCCAGCATCCGCGCAGACTACAGCCAGGGCAATATCTACAAGGGCGATGACTTCATGGATGTGTGGAATAACCGTTATGGGATATACCGTGACCACGGCTGGATGAAAACCGGGGAATGCGCCTCCTGCCGATACTGGCGCTATTGCCGCGGCAATGGGATGCATCTCCGTGACGCAGACGGCCAGCTGATTTTCTGTCACCTCCATCGCCTCAAGGAAAAATAGCCCCTCCCGGACCAGCTCCGGAGACGGTGTGGACCTGGTCCAGGGGTGTTTTGGACCAAGTCCAGCCCATGCCAGACAGGTCGTTTTCGGTAACATGTTGATTATCGGCATATTACAACATTTACTCCCACCCAAATGGGAGGGAGTAAATAGCGTAAAACACTGTTTTTCAGGAGTTTATCAAAAACGTTCACTTGTTCATATATGGAGGAACTTCTTAATCTGCTCTCCCATAACATCTGTTTTATTTCTGAGTAGTAGAAACAATTCCCATTTTGTGTCCTTGTCCAGGGCAAGTATCTGATGGATGTCTTTATACTCCGTGCAACTTGTAATGATTGCCGTCATCTTTGAGTAGGGTTTGTCTGATTTTCCCACAAAGACCTCATTCAAATCGTGCTCACTGCCTGTGGTTGCATGCATGGCTGTAAGCATATCGGCATAAGTGTCAAACAAACGGATGGCCGATACATAGTCTATCACGTTATAAGTGGAAATGACAAAGTCTGTAAACTGTTGTTTTTCCGCGTCAGACAGATTTGCAGTCAAGTTCCTGAGAATGGTATAATTGAGCGGCTTTCCGGCCTTGTGCTGTGCTTTGACTATCGTGACCGCGGTCCTAAGGGCTTTTGAAATGCGGCGAATTACAATTCTTTCAGAGAATGGGTGAGGGCAGAATGCGTACGCGAGGTAATTCCATCTGTATTCTTCGGCCATTTTAACAAGTAATCTCTCAACCGGATTATTACCAATGTATACTATTGTAGAGCGGGCGTTCTTATCTCCGTATTTAGGAACGCTTCCAAACGGCATTTCAAAGACTTGGCCATGAATGCCGCAGTTCTTGTTGTATTCCCTCGCAAACCTTGAATTAAGTTCTCGTTTGAATTCAACTAGATTGCTCTGGCTCCTTGAAGCAACGGCATCGTGTACGTGATCCGGCATCTGGCAAAGGGAGAATACCTTTATCTCATACTTCTTTGCCAGTATGCAGTACAGTGTGAAATACACCAGATGGTCACTTACGGTGTAGAACAGAACTCCGTTATCGGCCGTTCTCTGGTAACAGTGGTTGATTATGTCCCTGTAAAACTTCCTGCTCTTCATAAATCTTTCAAATAACCCCGTCTGCGAAGGTCGGAATCATTTATTATATAAGCAAGATGAAACGTTTCATTTTCTTGCCGTATTCTCTAATGGCTTGCAAATCAAGCATTTACGGTATTTACTCCTGGCCGTTTTGTCGGGAGTAAATGTTGTAATTGGCAAATAGTCAATATTTTAGCAAAAACAGCACTGTTCACTTTTAACATTTTCAGGCCTTTCGCGTCCTATAAGTGGCCGGCTTTTTGAAGCAAACAAATCAAAAAAACATGAAAAAGACATTAATAATTATCGCAATGGTCCTTGGCACTGTATGCTGCACCTGGGCCGGAAAACCTTCCAAAGTTAATGACCTTGCCCGTCAGTATGGAAGGAAAGACGGATTTGAAGTGGTTTCCATGGGACGCGTACTCATCAGCGCACTTGGGGTTGCCGCAAGTATGGACAAGGACATGGACAAAGAGGACCGCGCTGCACTTAATGCCTTCAAAGGTATTAAGAAACTCACCGTGGTAGACTTTGAGGATGCTTCCGAGGCCGACAAAAATTCCTTCCGGGGCAAGCTTGAGTCAATCCTTGGGAATATGGAACTCATTCTTGAGGCCAAGGACAGCGGAGACGTTGTAAAGATCTATGGCCACGATGACGGAAAGAACCTCAGGGACATTGTAATCTACTGCCCGGGTGAAGCCCTTATAAGTGTCAACGGCAGCATAGCGCTGGAGAATATCGGAAAGCTCATGGAAGTTGCACAATGACACGTCGGGCCTTTGAGGACATATGGATTCCCCTGCAGGGACGTTTCTACCGCATAGCCTTCTACATCCTTGAGAATGAGGCCGATGCAAGGGACGCCGTCCAGGACCTCTACCTGAAGCTCTGGAACCTCAGGGACCACCTGGAACTGATCCGGAATCCCCAGTCCTACGGCTCCCTCATGATGAAGAACCTCTGCATAGACCGTATCAGAAAAAGGTTCCCGTCAGATACTCTCAAAGAGGAAATGGCCGTCAAAGGACCGCCCGATGAAGACCTTGACCTCAGGGAGCAGCTTGAAAACGTCCGGAAAGCGATGGATGGGCTCCCGGAAAGTCAGCGGAAATTGCTTTCAATGAGGGTGATTGAAGGGCTGGACTACTCAGAGATAGAAAAACGTACGGGCCTCAGCGGCCTAAACATCAGGGTCCAGGTGTCCCTGGCAAGAAAAAGATTAAAACAACTGCTATGAAATCAATAAAGGAAATAGAGAAACTCTCCGTAGAGGAACTTCAAAGGATAGGGGCCGATGAAAGCATCCCCGTCCCCGGAGACCTCTCCGTGAAGATCCCTTCCCGCAGGGCTCCGGTCATTGCCTGGAGCGCGGCAGCGGCGGCAGTTGTCGTGGTGGCAGGTTTTATCGGCCTCAGAAGGCCCGCAGACACCCCTGTAGATACCTTTGACGACCCTTACCTTGCCTACGCCGCCGTGGAGAACGCCCTTTGCAAGATCTCCGGCTCAGTAAACAGCGCTTCCGTAAAACTGGAAGACGCAGAATCCACATTTAACAAGCTAAACTATTGGAAATGAAAAAGATATATGCAATAATAGCAGCCATAGCGCTGGCTATCCCCGCCTTTTCCCAAAACGGTAAGGAATTATACAACAAGTACTCGGACCTTCCAGGGGTAAGCGCCGTGTACATCTCCCCGGCAATGTTCAGGCTCATCGGCAAGATCCCGGATGTTGAACTGGCCGATGAAGATGTGAACTTCACACCCATCATAAAGTCAATGAACGGCTTCTACCTGCTCTCCACGGAAAATGCCGCAACCGGAGAAAAACTGTACTCGGAAGTGTCCCGCGGCCTTAAGGGGAGCAAGTACGAACTCCTTATGGAAGCCAAGGAAGACGGAGAAGTGATGCGGCTGTACTCTGTTGGAGATGAAAAAACGGTTTCGTCACTGGTGATGCTGGCAAAAGACGGCACAGAGACCACCTTCCTGTCCATAGACGGCCAGATGGACCGTTCAAAGCTTGAAGAAGTCATTGCCTCCGCCGCGGCGGATTAATTGAGCGTTTTAGTTAAACACTTGAATATTTGATACTTATGCTATTTACTCCCGCCCATTTAGGTGGGAGTAAATGTTGTAATGTGCCGATAATCAGCAGGTTACCGAAAACGGCCTGCCTGGTATGGGCTGGACCAGGTCCAAAACACCCATGGACCAGGTCCAAAACACTCTTGGACCAGGTCCACGGTGAGAACGGTGAGGACGGATGAGGAAGTACGGGCCGATTTCAGTCCACCATCACAAGTGCCGATGAAGGGTGGTTGAAGGTGAGGGAGACTATTGGCTCCGTGGTGCAGTTGAGGGTGGCTTTCCACCAGGCGTCGAAGACCACACCGTCAAGGGGCCACTGGAGGCCCTTGGAGGTGATGCGGAGGGAATTATCGGCACTGAAAATGGAGAAGCGCCGGCCCTCGCCAAGGTGGAGGTCACATGTGTCCGTGATGGCAAAGGCGGTGCCGTAGTCCGACACCATGGAAACTTTCCTCTCTCCGAGATCAAACATACGCGTATATTCCATTAGGAGCCCAAGGTTGCCGATAGTGTGGTCCTCACGGAGTCCCGTGGCACCTAGGATTGTAACTTCTTCCACTTCCGGATGCTCATGGAGTACCCAGCGCATAGCCTTTGTGAGGTCATTGTAATCCTGCTCTGTCTCATGGAAAAGGACCTCGGAGAACTCCTTCCTAAGGTCTTCAGACAGCGAGTCCATGTCTCCTACGACGGCAATCGGCATCCGTCCGGGAAAATGCTGTGCGAATTTCTCCAGCGCACCGTCGCAGCACACCACCGCCCCTGCGCTTTCCAGCAGATACAGCGGATACGGCTCCGTGGGGTACGCCCCGTCACATAATATGATGATGCTATCCATAGGTCAGAGGGTATTATATCGCCAACCGTCGCTTCGCTCCCCCTCCCATACGCCGGCGCATTGCGCCTGCTATGGGCCCCTCCCTCTTATCCGGCCGAGGGTGGCCAGAGGTTTTCGATATAATACCCTCTGACCTATTCATCCTCATGGGGGGCGGCTTTGGCTATTTCGGCCTTGGAAGTGCCCTGGGTAGCCTTGTAGGAGGTTGGATTACGGAAACCGAGGAGGAAGGACTTGACGTCCATACGCTTCTTGCCTGCAAGCTGGAGGTCCGTGATGGCAATTGCGCCGTCCTGAGTGGCAATGGCAAAGTAGGTTTTGCCGTCACTTAGAACGGTTCCGGGCTCTGCGTGGAGGTCCATACGCATTTCTCCGAAGTAGACCTTTAGCTGGGTGGCAGGAGATTCTTCGCTGCGCTCAGAATGACTATTGTCATCCTGAGGAGCGTTAGCGACGAAGGTTCCCCTATCCAAAGGCACCAGCTCCGTGAAGGCGCATGGGTAGGGAGACAAGCCTCTGATGAGGTTGTAGACGTGCTTTGTGGTGTCATTCCAGTCAATGTGCTGGAGCTCACGGTTAATCTTTGGAGCGGGCTTCAGGAGTTCCGATCCCTGGATGAAACTGCGCTGCACGCGGAGTTCAACGTTGTGCTGGATAATGCCCTCCACGGTTTCTATCACCAGCTCGGAGCCAATTTCCATAAGTTTGTCATGGAGGTCTCCTGCGGTATCCGTCGGCTCCACGCGGCACTCTGAGCGGAGGATGATTCCACCGGTGTCAATCTTGTGGTCAATCATGAAAGTGGTGACACCGGAGATGTTCTCTCCGTTTATCACGGCCCAGTTGATGGGGGCCGCGCCGCGGTACTGCGGCAACAGGGCTGCATGGAGATTGAACGTGCCAAGTTTAGGCATAGCCC
Source organism: uncultured Bacteroidia bacterium (assembly GCA_902768955.1). Classification (GTDB taxonomy): domain Bacteria; phylum Bacteroidota; class Bacteroidia; order Bacteroidales; family UBA932; genus Cryptobacteroides. The sequence goes on from CACXNH010000007.1 coordinate 13,903, forward strand.
ACACCACCTCCGGGAGCATGCGGAAGCCGACAACCACAAATAGATCGGGCTTGAGAGCCTTGAGGGCGGTAAGAAATTCTTCATCCTTGAGTTTCTCAGGCTGCAGCACGGGAAGACCTTCCCTCACTGCATACTGCTTCACGGCGCTTTCCTGCATCTTGAGGCCGCGGCCTGAGGGCTTGTCCGGTACGGTAACAACTCCAACCACTTTGTAACCCTTCTTCCTGAGGGCATCCAGCGGGCCCACGGAGAATTCCGGGGTGCCCATATACACTATCCTTGTCTTTCTGAACATTCTTATAATCTGACTCTTGACCTTTCTGAAACCAATCATGAAGCCGTCCCAGTGGAACAGGTTCTTGTCTCCAATGGCCTTTATTGTAAGGAAGCCTCCCACCGGTGCCAGCACAAAGGCCGATATGAATTTCCCTATGAATGCCGTGGTTGCGCCGTTGCTGGCGAGCCTCTCTCCCGTAATGTCTATGACCCAGTACAGCACGAAGAACAGCAGGGATATAACCGCAGGGGCTCCCAGGCCGCCCTTCTTGAGGATGGCCCCGACAGGTGCGCCTATGAAAAACAGCAGCAGGCAGGCCAGCGCCTGGGCGTACTTCTTCCACATTTCAACGTCGTTGCGATGGATGAGGTTGATGTAGTCGTAGGAGTCGTAGATCTGGCTACGGGCTATGCTCTCATACTGCCTGGCCACCTGCAGCGCCCCTTCAAGGGCCCTCTGCTTGTCTTTCAATGATTTGAAGTCACCCTCTTCCGGAAGATCCATCATGACTGTGCCCTGCTCCCTCCAGCTGGTATCCAGCTGTTTTTTGAAGCTGAGGCCGTTGTCTCTCTGGAAGTCTTTCACATGCTTCATGGTTCCCTGATCCACAAGGTTTACAAGGGAGTCGTGGTCGTGGCGGAGCTGCCGGAGGTTCATGGACTTGCGCTGCTCACCGTAACGTGCGGAATCCGACTGTTTGTAGGCGTAGTTCTCCAGCGGAATCACCAGCTCCTGCTTATGGAACCGCACCCTCTGGAGGGCCAGGGAGGTATCCCGGTACTTACGCCTGTTTTCCTCACGGTAATTGGTCCCGTTATAGAGCATGAAGGTGAGATAATCCTTGGACTTTGCCATCTTGAGCATTCCGCTGTCGGCCACGGTGATGCGGAGGTTTCCGCTGCCGGAAGTGTGGTCGTAGACCTGGATTCCGTGCATCATCCCGGTTTCCTTGTCACGGCTGTCTACGCGGAGGATGTACCCGTCAATTCCGTCGTAGAAGGTGCCGGAAGGGATTTTGATCTCTGATTTTGTACGGCCGATATCATCCCTCATGGTGAAGATCTGGTTGATGGAATAAGGAACCAGCCTGTCTCCCACGAAAAATGCCCCCACGCAGATTAAAAGGCACACTGCCGTCATGGGTACCAGGACCCTTGCCAGGGAGATGCCTCCGGCTTTCATCGCCGTGAGCTCAAAGTGTTCTCCCATGTCTCCAAGAGTCATCATGGAACTCAGGAGCGTGGCAAGCGGAATTGCCAGGGGGAGGGTTTGGAAACCGCCCCACATGAGGAACTCCAGTATCACCTTAAATTCCAGACCCTTACCCACAAGTTCGTCAATATACAGCCACAGGAACTGCATGACAAGGATAAAGGTCACAATTGCGAGGATAGAGAGAAACTGCCCCGCAAATGTCTTAAGGATGAACCGGTCTAAACGTTTCATAATTGAGATTCTTCGCTTCGCTCAGAATGACAGGTTTCATAATTGAGATTCTTCGCTTCGCTCAGAATGACAGACGGTACTTTGTCATCCTGACGTTACTTTGTCATCCTGAGGAACGAAGTGACGAAGGATCTATTTTACAATAATATCTACAAGTGCGTCAAGTGCCTGGGGGAGGCCTTCAACGTTTCGGCCGCCGGCGGTTGCAAGGCCGCTCTGGCCGCCGCCGCCGCCCTGGATGAACCCCGCTGCCTCACGGATGTCCTTTCCGGCGTTCTTTCCCTTTTCTACAAGGTCCTGGGAGTACATGAGCACAAGATTGGGCTTGCCGTCAAAGGCAAATGCACCTGCAAGCGCAAAGTTCCGGACCTTCTTCTGCAAAAGCAGGGCCACGTTGCGTACGATGGCTGGATCTACGGAATGGTCAAAGCGCACCACATTGATTCCGCCTATCTTCTGGGCCGAAGCCTCGAGTTTCTCTGCAAGCTGGGCGGCCTTCTCATTTGCCACGGCCTCAAGCTGCTTGCGTGCATCGGCATTCTCCATTACGAGCTTCTCTATGGCGCCCTTAAGGTCCGGGACGTTGTTCATAATGTTCCTCAGCCCCTTCAGCAGGTCTTCCATGTGATGGATGGACTCCTCTGCCTTACCGCCCGTGACGGCCTCGATCCTGCGGACACCAGCAGCTACGGCACCTTCAGAGACAATCTTGAACAGGCCGATGGTACCCGTTGTGGGGGTATGTGTACCGCCGCAGAGCTCTACGGAATCTCCGTAGCGGACTACGCGGACAACGTCTCCGTACTTTTCTCCGAACAGGGCCATTGCGCCCATTGCCCTGGCCTCATCCATTGTTGCGTCACGCTTTTCAATAAGCGGGAAGTCCGAGCGGATGAGCTGGTTCACGCGGGTTTCCACGGCGCGGAGCTCCTCATCCGTCATCTTCTGGAAGTGGGAGAAGTCAAAGCGGAAATAGTCCGGGCCCACGAAGGAGCCCTTCTGCTCCACGTGAGTTCCAAGCACTATGCGGAGAGCCTGGTGCAGGAGGTGGGTGCAGGTGTGGTTGTTCTGGATGTGCCTGCGGCGGACGTCGTCCACCACAAGGGTGAAGGACTGGGTGCTGCGTGAAGGAAGGCGCTCTGCCAGATGTATTGTGAGGTTGTTCTCCTTCACGGTATTCAGGATCTGGATGCGCTCCCCGTTCTCTCCCTCTATGTAACCGGTATCTCCCACCTGGCCGCCCATCTCTGCGTAGAACGGGGTGTGGTCAAACACAAGCTGGAAGTACTCCTTGTTCTTCTGTTTCACGGTGCGCTGCTTGAGAAGGCGGGCGCCGCTCACGCGGAGGGTATCGTAGCCTTCAAACACTACATCGGCCTCATTGAATACCATCCAGTCTCCGAATTCATTTGCGGTGGCGTTGCGGGCGCGCTCCTTCTGCTTCTCAAGTTCTATGTTGAAGTTCTTGATGTCTACGGTGTAGCCCTTTTCTGCGGCAATCAGTTCCGTAAGGTCTATGGGGAAACCGTAGGTGTCGTAGAGCACAAAGGCGTCAGTGCCGGGTATAACCTTGGTGGCGGCGTTGCGTGCCATATTGTCCTCAAGCATCCTGATACCGCGGTCCAGGGTGCGCAGGAAGGCGTTTTCTTCCTCCTTTATAACGTTGGAGATAAGTTTCTGCTGGGCCTGGAGTTCAGGATATGCTTCTCCCATATCGGCCACAAGCTGGGGGATGAGGCGGCAAAGGAAAGGCTCCGTGAATCCAAGGAAGGTGTAGCCGTAACGCACGGCGCGGCGAAGGATGCGGCGGATCACATAGCCGGCCTTCACGTTGGAAGGAAGCTGGCCGTCCGCTATTGAGAAGGCAATAGCGCGGATATGGTCTGCGATAACCCTCATCGCGACCTCTACGTTGCCGCCTTCTGCGTACTTATGGCCGGAGAATTCCTCAACCTTGCCGATGAGGCCGGAGAAGACATCCGTCTCATAGTTACTCTTCTTGTTCTGGAGAATCATGCAGAGGCGCTCGAAGCCCATGCCGGTATCTATGCTCTTGGCGGGGAGGGGCTCCAGGTGGCCGTCGGCCTTACGCTCATACTGCATGAACACAAGGTTCCAGATTTCAATTACGTCGTCGTTGTCCGTGTTCACAAGTTTGTTGCCGGGAATCTTTGCAATCTCCGATTCCGGCCTCAGGTCAATGTGAATCTCGGAGCAGGGGCCGCAGGGGCCGGTGTCTCCCATTTCCCAGAAGTTGTCGTGCTTGTTTCCGGTAAGGACGTGGTCTGCGGGGAGATGCCTGAGCCAGGCTTCGCGGGCCTCCGTGTCAAGGGTGGTGCCGTCTTCTGAGCTGCCCTCGAAAACGGTTGCGTAAAGCTTGGTCTTGTCTATCTTGTAAACCTCCGTGAGAAGTTCCCAGGCCCAGTCTATAGCCTCTTTCTTGAAGTAATCTCCAAAGCTCCAGTTTCCCAGCATCTCGAACATTGTGTGGTGGCGGCCGTCGTGGCCCACGGCTTCCAGGTCATTGTGCTTGCCGCTCACGCGGAGGCACTTCTGGGAGTCCGTTGCACGGGGGAACTTGGGTGCGGCATTGCCAAGGAAAATGTCCTTGAACTGGTTCATGCCGGCGTTGGTGAACATGAGGGTAGGGTCATTCTTGATAACCATTGGAGCGCTGGGCACCACGGTGTGGCCCTTGGAGGCAAAAAAGTCCAGATACTTCTGGCGGATTTCTTTAGAAGTCATATTGTGTATTTGATTCATTTTCTGTCCTTGTCATTCCCGGATTACCGTTTCTGTCATTCCCGGCATGACCGTTTCTGTCATTCCCGGCGTGACCGGGAATCTTTTTATAGCCTGCAAAAATAAGCATTTTTGGCCGATTTCCCACACGCGCGGGCATAGAATGTGCAAAAGAAGGGCTGTTTCAGAAATAATGCATATATTTGCATGATATGCCGTCCAAGTTGCGCAAATACATCGTAAGCCCCGAAGACTTCATAGACAGTCTCCAGCAGCTGCCCGCCCGGGAGTGGTGGAAGCTGGTGCTGGTGCTGCTGGGCGGCATAGTGTCCTTTCTGTTCTACATGTGGATTTACGTTCAGGTGTTGGGGTTAGACCTTCCCAAGACGGCCATCCTCAAGCGCCGTAACATGGACTGGAGGGCGCGCGTGGAACGCCTTTCTGCCCACATGGACCATCAGGAAGAAATTCTCTCGCTCCTGGAAGTGAGGGATGACAAGATTTACCGCAGCGTATATGGCCTGGATGAGATTCCTCCGGAAGTGAGAGGCTCCGGTATTGGAGGTGAAAGGAGGTATGAAAGACTGGCCGGAACCACTCTGGAGGCCGTTGTCCGCCGTCAGGACTTCATTGAGAAGAGGGCTTATATCCAGTCAAAATCCTTCGACGACATTACGGTTCTGCAGAACAGCGCCGGAGACATGGCGGCCCATATACCCGCCATCCCTCCCATGAGCACGGACCGTTCCACCTATCATATGTCCAGTCCTTTCGGATTCCGCTCAGACCCTCTCCTGGGGTTCAACAAACGTCATACGGGTATGGACTTCGCGTGCCCTCCCGGTAATCCCATCTACGCTACCGGTAACGGTGTCGTTGTCAAGGTGGCCCATGAGCGCAAGGGATACGGCAACCACGTGGAGATTGACCACGGGTTCGGTTACATCACACGTTATGCACATATGTCCGACATATATGTGGAGGAGGGACAGAAGCTTCTCAGGGGAGACTGTATCGGCCTTTCCGGAAAGAGCGGAAGAATTACGGGCCCGCACCTTCACTATGAGGTGCTGTATAGAAAGGATTACGTGAATCCGGCGCTGTACATGGATCTGGACATTCCTCCAAAGGATTATTACGAGCTGGTCAGAAGACCTGAAGGCAAATGAGTAAGTTCAGTAAAATACTTGGCTCCCTTGTGCGCTATCTTGTGGCAACGGTTTCGCTGTCCGTGTTCCTGTATATCCTGTTTGCCATGTTTTTCTCCACGGAGGAAGAGAAGCGCCTGCAGCGGGAGAACAACCTCTACAAGTCTCTCTACAAGGATATCCGGGGCAAGGACATGCTCATCGGGGATGTAGTTGAGGGGCTTCTTGTGAAAGACGACGCAATTTACCGCCAGCTCTTCGAGACCACTCCGCCTTCCCTTGATGCCATTACGGCCGCGGATCTTATTTCCGACAGCGACTCCCTGTCGGAGAGCTTCTATCTCTCCGTGGCGGCATCGGCCTCAGAGAGACTTATGATGATGTCTGGCACTGTGGACGATAATTTTGCCGAGGTTTTCCGGGTCCTTGAGAAAGCACGCCGAGACAGCATTCCACCGCTATCCCTGCCTCTTAAGGGCATGTCTTATGTTCAGACCGGTGCTTCCGTTGGCCCCAAGCATAATCCGGTTTACAAGCTTCAGATGCAGCACGACGGAATTGATTTCATCGCCCCCCAGGGCGCTCCGGTTTATGCAGTGGCTCCGGGAATAGTATCCAAGGTCATTAATTCGCGTAAGGGCCTTGGCAATATTGTGGAAATCAATCACGGCAACGGATATGTGTCCCGCTACTGCCTCCTTGGAGACATAAACATCTACGCCCAGATGAAGGTCCGTACGGGTCAGAAGATAGGGGAGGTGGGTGTTTCCACAGGGATGTCGGCCCCGCATCTTCATTTTGAACTTTGGCGTAGAGGTGTTGTCTGTGACCCCGTGCATTACCTTTTTGCATCCATCACTCCGGAGGAATACTCCCGCATGATGTACATGTCGGTCGCCACATCACAGTCACTGGACTGACCGTTTCCCCTGCGCTCTTGCGGTAATGCCGAGGTGGTGGCGGCTATGTTGTTTATAATCAGTAATTTATGCGAGTCTTTGGGATTACCGGTGATCCCAAAGAACCGTGCAAACGATTGGGTTTCAGCGAATTGGCTGCCACCAGTTTTTACGGCTTGGTCCAGTGAATCCGGATGCCGTCACGCTCCATACCGCGGAACCAGGTCATCTGGCGCTTGGCAAACTGGTGGATGGCGTTGCCAAGGCCCACAACCATATCTTCATAGGATAGTTCTCCCAGCACAAACTGGGTAACGAACTTATACTCCAGACCGTAGTATATAAGGTCAGGGGCAGGCACTGTTTCCAGAAGGCCGCGGACTTCCTCCACCAGGCCCTCCTTCAGGCGCTCCTGAAGGCGGCGGTCTATGCGCTCGACACGCTCCTCGCGTGTGACAAGCGTGCCGATATAATATGGCCTCCGGGGCAGCCTGGAAGGGTCAACTCCGTTCTGCTTCTCAAACTTGTAAGCCTTTGTAGCAGCTTCGATGTAAAGGCCGGAACCGCCGCAGAGGATGGGAATTGCGCCCTTGGCACGCACGGCCGCCCAGGCATCGGCAAAAGCGGCCTGGTACTGGTAGATGTTGAATTTTGATCCGGCCGGCACAATGTCTATGAGGTGATAGGGAACGTCATCGTACTCGCAGAGATCCTTTCCGGTGCCGATATCCATCCCCCTGTACACCTGTCGGCTGTCGGCCGACAGAATCTCTGGAGATGGCCGGTCCGGGCCGGCCATGACGTCACCCCCGGCCATGACGTTGGGAACGGCCATGACGTCACCCCCGGCCATGACGTCACCCCCGGCCAGACCGGGGGTCTCCTGCCGCAGCGCTTTTGCCAGCTGCACGGCATACCGTGTTTTCCCGGAAGCGGTGGGGCCCACAACGCAGATAAGGTCAATCTCCCCGGCTGCATAGGCCCCGGCCAGGGCGGCGGGGTCTATCACCTCCGGGTCCGGAAGTTTTGCCATTGGCGGAATGCCGGGGCGGTCCGGCAGAAGTTCTGTGCGGTTCATGAGACAAAAATACGCATTTTTTTACTACCTTTGCAATCCGCCGGAGATTCTTCACTTCGCTCAGAATGACAGAAGTGAACAATCGGCACAGTATTATGCCTAAAGCCAGGAGCAGCATACAGATCAAAAACCGCAGGGCCTCGTTCGACTACGAGTTCCTGGAAACCTATACCGCCGGCATCCAGCTGGTGGGAACGGAGATCAAGTCCATAAGGGCCGGAAAGTGCTCCCTGCAGGACGCATACTGCTTTTTCAGTGGCAATCAACTGTTTGTGCGTGGGATGAACATTGCCCAGTATCACTGGGGCAGCTGGGGGCAGCATGAGCCCGTGAGGGACCGCCGCCTGCTCCTGAACCGCAAGGAACTGAGGCACTTACAGCAAGAAGACAAGCAGAAAGGTCTTACCATCATTGCGGTGAAACTCTTCATCGCGGACAACGGCTACGCCAAACTCCTCATAGCCCTGGCAAAGGGTAAGAAGGAGTACGACAAACGGGAAAGCATCAAGGCCAAGGACCTCCGCCGTGAGATGGACCGTAACGGGTACTAACCCGCCGGAGGTTAATTCAGTATGAAAATAGGGAACGTAGATCTTGGAGAGAGGCCGGTGACCCTGGCGCCCATGGAGGATGTGACGGACGCATCCTTCAGGATACTGTGCCGTGAGGCCGGGGCCGCAATGGTGACAACGGAGTTCGTGAGCTCTGACGGCCTTGTAAGGGACGTTTCAAAGACCATCGCCAAGATGCACACCCTTGAGGAGGAGGCTCCCGTAGCGGTCCAGATCTACGGAAACATCCCGGAGGCTATGGTAGACGCAGCAAAGATGGCGGAGAGGGCAAAGGAACTTGCCGGAGGTCACGGGGCCGATATTATAGACATCAACTTCGGCTGCCCCGTCTCAAAGATAGCCGGCCGCGGCGCCGGAAGCGGTATGATGAGGGAACCGGACAAGATGGTGGCCATCACAAAAGCCATCGTGGAGGCAGTAGGAAAGCCCGTCACCGTGAAAACCCGCCTTGGCTGGGACGACTCCTCAAAAATCATCGTAGACCTTGCAGAGCGCCTTCAGGACACGGGGATATCGGCCCTTACAATCCATGGCCGCACCCGCTGTCAGATGTATAAGGGAGAGGCCGATTGGACTCTCATCGGGGAGGTCAAGAACAACCCCCGCATGCACATCCCTATCATAGGTAACGGAGACATAAACACCGCCGCCAAGGCTAAGGAAGCCTTTGACCGATACGGCGTAGATGGCATAATGGTGGGCAGGGCCAGCTTCGGCCACCCCTGGATATTCACAGAGATCCGCCACCTCCTTGACACCGGGGAAGAGCTCCCGCCAATGAATGTAAAAGACCGCGTGAGGCTTGCCAAACGCCATTTTCAGCTGTCCCTGGACCTCAAGGGCCCCGTCACTGGCGTATATGAGATGCGCCGCCACCTTTCCTGCTACTTCAAGGGCCTTAGGGATTTCAAGGAAACGCGCATAAAACTGGTAACCTCAAAGGACCCTGAGGAGATCATGCGCACCCTTGATTACGTGGCGGACAGATGGGGCGCGGAAGCACCTGAACCAGAAGGTGCTTACGGACTCTAGTCCGGATTTGTCACCTGGCCGAAAGAAGTGTTTTACTTGGTTTGCCGCCAATCCATCTGGAAGCCGTCTGGGGCACATTTTCTGTACTGGCGGCAAAGAAAAAGCCTCCTGGGGCCGAAATGTCAGCCGCCAGTACACAAAAACCTCATTGTGGGCGTTCTAAATGGATTGGCGGCAAAACCGTTCCGACATGGGCGAGGTTGGCACCACTTTTGGGCGAGGTTGGATTTTATGCGGAGGCCGCTGAAAAAGGATCCGTTTTTCGAAGCCTCTAAGAATCGCATTTTTACGATCACCCTCCTGAGTTTCCATATGCATCTGAAAAATGGATTCT
>CACXNH010000008.1 GCA_902768955.1 uncultured Bacteroidia bacterium
AGATTATATATCTGAACATTATGCGGAAGATTTGCGCCTTGAAAACCTTGCTTCCCTGGTGGGAATGGCCCCCAGTGCCTTCAGTCGTTTTTTCAAGCAGCACACAAGCCGGAACCTGCAGGATTACATCATTGATGTGAGACTGGGCAAGGCTGCCCGGATGCTGGTGGATACAACTACCGGAATCTCCGAAATCTGCTACGCCTGCGGTTTCAACAACCTCTCCAATTTCAACCGTGCCTTCAAGAACCGCCGCGGTTATACGCCCCGAGATTTCAGGGCTCTTTTCACAAAAAACAGGGTATTTGTGTAACGAATGTCAAAAAAGTATCAGTATTTGTTGTTTTATTGTTAGTCTGGGATAACCTTAAACATTACATTTGTATCCGTATTAGTAGAGACGTTATGACATTTGATGAAAGACTTGCGTGGCTTAAAGCAAACCATGAGGCCCTGATTGAAAAGACAAACACCCCGATAGAAGGAAACGGCGTGTATGAGCGCTGGCAAAACCCAATCCTCACGGCTGCTCACGCACCGCTTGAGTGGCGTTATGACTTTAACAGGGAGCGCAACCCATATCTCATGGAAAGGATAGGCGTAAATGCCACCCTTAATTCCGGTGCTATCAAGTGGGGCGGAAAATACCTCCTTGTTGTCCGCGTGGAGGGCAATGACCGCAAGAGTTTCTTTGCCGTGGCAGAGAGCCCTAACGGCGTGGACAATTTCAGGTTCTGGCCACGCCCCATCACTATGCCTGAATGGGGAGAGCCCGCAACCAATATTTACGATATGCGTCTTACCGCCCACCAGGACGGCTGGATTTACGGCATTTTCTGTGTTGAGCGCAAGGATCACACCTTGGAGGGAGATCTCTCCGCAGCAACTGCCGCTGCCGGTGTGGCCCGTACCAGGGATCTTGTGAACTGGGAAAGGCTCCCGGACATCCAGTCCGGCAGCCAGCAGAGAAACGTAGTGCTTCATCCTGAATTCGTAAACGGCAAATATGCCCTTTACACACGTCCACAGGACGGTTTCATAGATGCCGGAAGCGGAGGAGGCATTGGCTGGGCCCTTGTTGACACTATGGACGGTGCTGTAATCAGGGAGGAAAAGATAATCAATCTCCGTCATTACCACACAATAAAGGAAGTCAAGAACGGAGAAGGCCCGCATCCCATCAAAACTCCCCATGGATGGCTTCACCTGGCCCATGGCGTGAGAGGATGCGCCAGCGGTCTACGTTATGTCCTGTATATGTATATGACGGCCCTGGAAGACCCTTCACGCGTGATTGCGGAACCCGGAGGTTTTCTTATGGTGCCCCGGGAGGAAGAGTATATAGGAGACGTAATGAATGTCCTTTTCTCCAACGGCTGGATCCAAGACCCTGACGGCAGGGTATTCATCTACTACGCATCGTCTGATACTCGCATGCACGTTGCCACATCCTCCATTGACCGCCTTGTAGACTACTGCCTCAATACCCCGGAGGACGGCTTCCGTACCGGGCTCTCGGTAGATGCCATTAATCATTTGATAGACGGCAATAAATGAAGCCGCTTCCACAGTATTCCTATAGGGAGATAGAGTCTGTGCTGAAGGAAAACATCCTCCCGTACTGGCTGAATCTCCGTGACCCTGAAGGCGGTTTTTACGGAGAGGTTTCTGCAAGCGGAGATATCCTGAGGGAAGCTCCCCGTGGCGTAATACTCAATGCCCGTATAATCTGGACGTTCGCGGCCGCCTACAGGGCCCTTGGCCGGAAAGAGTATCTGGATGCGGCCCTATGGGCCAGGGACTGGTTTCTGAAGCATTTCTGTGACCATAAATACGGCGGGGTATACTGGAGTGTATCGGCCGCGGGGGAGCGCCTGGAAGATAAGAAACAGCTCTATTCCCAGGGCTTTGCAATCTACGGGCTTTCAGAACTTGTGAGGGCTAACGGAGATGAGGAGGCGCTGAAGGAGGCCGTAAACCTTTTCAAGGTGGTTGAGGCAAAGTTTGCCGATACCCTTTACGGAGGCTACACGGAGGCTTTGGCGCGGGACTTTTCCCCGCTGGAGGATATGTCGTTATCGGCCCATGATATCAATGCCGATAAAACCATGAACTCCCATCTCCATATCCTGGAAGCTTATGCAAATCTTTATAGGGTTTGGCCTGATCCGTCGCTGAAAGAGGCTGTGGAAAGGCTTCTGGACATTACCTGCCGGAAAGTGATGGCGGCCGACGGTCACTTGCAGTTATACTTCAAGAAAGACTGGGCAGTGCTTGCCGGATCGGTCTCTTATGGGCATGACATCGAGACCTCCTGGCTTATGCTGGAATGTGCACAGGCCATTAACGATGAAAGGGTTGTTTCACGTGTGAAACCTTATGCCTTAAGGCTTGGCATTGCCGGCAACGAAGGCCTTCTTCCTGACGGATCTATGCGTTATGAGCGGCTCCCCGACGGCACGTTTGACAACTCCCGCCAATGGTGGGTGCAGGCCGAGACCGTGGTGGGAAACCTCTGGCTGTGGAAGTACCACGGCGTGGATTCAGGCTATGATATAGCCATCAAGGCCTGGGAATATATCAGGGAGCACCTTGTGGATTATGAAGGCGGAGAATGGTGGTGGGCGGTTATGGCCGATGGAACTCTTGACAAGGTAAACCCCAAGGCCGGCTTCTGGAAGTGTCCGTATCACAACACAAGGATGTGCCTTGAAGTATTGAAAACGCAGAATTGAATATTATGGCAAAACTTATAGAAAAGATAGGGTACGGGCTTGGAGATGCCGCCGCCGGAGGAATAACCTGGAAAGTGATGTCAATTGCCTTTCCCCTGTTCTTTACAAACATCTTCGGCCTCACTGTGGCGGATACCGCAACCCTCATGCTTGTGGCGCGTCTTTTTGACGTTGTCACGGATCCTGTCATGGGGGCGCTGGCAGACCGCACCCGTTCCCGCTGGGGGACTTATCGGCCCTGGCTCATATTCGGAGCCATTCCTCTTGGGGTGGTGTTTGCGCTGCTTCTTTTCACCCCGGAGTTCGGCCCGGTCGGGAAGCGTATCTGGGCGTATTCCCTGTATTTGCTTATGATGGCTGTGTATACGGCCGTGAATGTGCCATACGGGTCTCTTCTTGGCGTCATGACAGAAGATGACAATGAGAAGAATGAGTTCTCTTCCTTCCGAATGGTGGGGGCTTATGCCATGGGCTTTGTTACGCTCCTTTCCTTCCCTTATCTCCAGAAGATGGTAGGGGGCACTCCGCAGCATCAGTATACTGTTCTGGGTGTGTTGCTTGGCGCATTGGCGGCTGTGGGCACACTTGCTTGCGGCCTCCTTACAAAAGAACGCCTGAAACCTGTCCGCGCAGAGAAGTTCTCCTTCAAGCCTTTCGCAGACCTTTTCCGCAACAAGCCATGGATATATCTCACGCTTATCGGTATATGCACAAATTTTTTCAACGGGTTCCGCTACGCCGTTGCGGGTTACCTGCTGGAGTACTGCCTTCATGGTGATGTCACAGTTTCCGGACTCATCATCAACTATACCGTATTCATGACATTCGGAGAAGTTACGTGCATGGTCTTCGGTGGCCTTTCTCCACGCTTTACCAAGTGGGTGGGCTCCAAGCGTAGAGCCTTTGCCTGGGCTGCCATAATATGTGCCGTCACATCCGTCGGCTTTTTCTTCATCCCCATGGATCCGGCGTATGTCTGGGTTATGGTAGCAACGGTTATTCTTACGTCCATCGGTATCGGCCTTTATTCACCGCTCCTGTGGTCGATGTATGCCGATGTTGCGGATTATGCCACTGAGAAAAACGGCACCTCCTCCACCGGCCTCATCTTTTCCTCCGGCACAATGTCGCAGAAGTTTGGTTCGGCCATCTCGGGCGCCCTGGTGGCCGTTCTCCTGGGCCTTGCCGGCTTTGCTTCAGGTACTGACCCCGCTACAGGGCAGACGCTGGTCACCATAGCCAACCCCGGCTCCGTCCAAACGATGATCTGGGCGCTGTTCTCACTGTTCCCGGCCGCAATCGCCCTCCTCATCCTGCTTCTTCTCCGCTTATATCCTATTGATAAGTAGGGTCCTCGAGTGGGAAATCCATGATGAACCGGCACCCCTTGCGGTAGTCTTTGTCCAATTCCAGGCTGCCTCCAAGGAGAATGACGTGCCTTTTGGTCAGCGGCAATCCTATGCCCAGTCCTTCTGAGAGGTTGTCGGCCTTGTAGAATGGTGTGAAGATGTTCTCCTGATACTCCGTGGGAATTCCGGATCCGGTATCCTCGAATACAAACCTCACCCGGCTCTTGTTTGCAGACACCCGGAGAGTGATGTTTTTGCCGTCGGAATACTTGGCGGAATTGAACAGGATTTCCCTGATGCTCCGCATAAGATACAGGTGGTCGCTGACGATGGTAAAGGAGTCTTCAACGGATGTCTCCAACTTTACGGTGACCTCAGGGAAATAGCGGTTGGTATAGCCGATACACTCCCTGGCTACAGCATTGCAGGACACATGGTCATATCTGAAACTGACTATTTCGTCGTGGTATCCGCGGTCTGAGCTGTCGTAGAGCATAAGGGACATCCTGCTTAACGCCATGGTATGGTAGTCCATGATTTGTATGAGTTTCTGCCGTTCCTCTGCGGGCATGTTTGCGCCCGCGTCACGGAGGAGCTGGGAGAAGCCAAGGATAAGATTCAGGGGAGTGCGGATCTGGTGGGTCATGTTTGAGACAAACGCACTCTGGCGGACGGTAGCCTCTTCCAGCTTTTCATTGGCCCGCTGTAGTTCGTCGTTGCGTCTGACAGATTCCTCCAGGGCTATATTGATATCCTGGATGTGACGGCCGATAGCTTCCTGCATGTTTGCAAAACTGTTCTGCAAAACTCCAATTACATTGTTGGAATTGCTGCGGGCTATCACGGTGCTATAGTCTCCCTCGGTAATGCGCTTAGTCTGCTCCTCCAGAAGTTTCAGGGGCTCAAGGGCCCGGGCCACTATCCTTCGGCAAATGAAAAAGATAGTGATAAGGCCCATAATCACCAGAATCAGGATGTTTATGCTCATTTTCCAATAACCGTGCAGTATATCAGACTCCGGGCTTATCAGCGCTGCGCTCCAGTTTGTTCCCGGTACCGGCTCATAGCATATAAGGTATCGAGCGCCCTTGATGTCGGCATGCATCCTTCCGCTGTGTCCCATTGTCATTTCATACCCCAGCGTCAATTTGTCGGGGGGATACCCGCCATTGGTACGGTCGAAGATTGTTTTGTGGATGATCTTTGTGGTGTCCGGGTGCACATAATACCTGCCGTCATGTCCCAGGAGTATAAGGTATGAATGCGGATAAGGCTTTACGGAAGACAGCGCCTTTGAAAATTCCGGCAGGGACAGGTCTGTGGAGATTACGCCAAGGAACCGCTTACGTTTATCGTACAGGGGACGGCTGTAGGAAGCAATCATGTGGTCTGAGGAAAGAGAGCCCTCATTCTCGTCGATGAATGGATCCACCCATCCGGCCTGTCCGGAAACGGCGGCTTTGCTGTACCACGTGTAGTCAAAGTAATCGTAGCCGTCTTCCTTTACGGTTATTATGTTCTCCCCTTTACGGACTGTGTATGCGGAAAAATGGCGGCCGTACTCCGGAAACATGTCTGGCTTTGCAGATATGGAACACCCGGAAACATGACTGTTCAGCTCCACTACGCGCCTTGAAAAAACCAGCAGGGAATCAGGATTGAAACTGTCTTCGGCCATCCATGCAGTGGCATTGGTGGCCGTTTCCACAGATCTCAGATAGCGCTCCGCTTTTGCCAGGGAATTGCTCAGGGCTTCCGATGCGTTGTCCATGGCTATGGAGTGGAAATGATGCTGGGAAGTTATCAGGAAGGCTCCGTTGACCAGGAGAAAAACCAGTACGGCATAAAGGAAAATGCTGATACTGATCTTCATTGGAAGGGATCTCCGTATGCGCCTTATCAGTTTTTTCATCGGGAGCCTCATCTTTTTGCATTCAACATGTCGCTCAGAATGTCGGTTACCTTGATCCCGTTCCTTTCAATGCTGTCCAGCACATTTCTCAGTTCTTGCTCTTCCATGTCCCCGCCGTCATTGTCCAGTTTGTCCATGTCGCTCTGGATGTCTGATACTACATCGGCCATCTGATGGGTCATATTGCTGAAAAACGCACTCCTGAGTTTATCTATCTCTTTTGTTTTCTCATACGTCTGGGCGAGGACTTCCTGACGCGCGGCCTCGTTTACAGACAGATTCTGCAATTGTTCAATGTGGTCGGAAAGGGCCTTCGTCATCTTCATATAATTAGATTGAAGCCGTCCTACCTCATCTTCCTGGTTTGAATCAAAATAGGGCAGTATGTATTTGCCTTTTGCAATGTTTCGCGTCACGCTGGTAAGCTTCCGGAGCGGTCTCAGATGCAGGCGTGAGATTGCTTCGCAGCCAAGAAGGAGCAGTAATATGCCACCAATGGTGATTATGATGGCAATACTGAAGTCGGGGGCATATTCGTCAAATAATTCATCCTTCAGATAGATGACGGCAATGCTCCATCCAAGGCTCTCCACCGCCCGTCCGGGAACGGTTTGGATGTGAATGTGCGGGACTTGATGAGAGGCTGTGGGGTGCTACCGGCAGAAATGATGTCTTCATGAGTCCTGTGGACGTAGGCCATGAAGGGTTGTCCTTTATATGTGTAATAATCAGGATTAAGTGCTATGGCGCAACCGGATATATATGGATTTGCCTCAATGGCTTTCAGACTCAGGTCAAACAGTTTCAGTGGATTGTCAAGATGATTGGGGATATCTCCCTGGATAATAGTGGCGGTCTGCTCAACGCTTAGGAGGGTATTGTCAATCCTGTATGCAATGGCCTCAAGTGTCTTTCCCACCTGATCTTCAGCCTCTTGCTTTGTGATGTAACGCGTTCCCAGGTACACCGCAAGAATTGTCGCTATCAGAAGTAAAGTGATAGCGGTGACAGTCTGCAGATTGATTCTGGCAGAGAGCGTCCTGGGTATAAAGTCTAGCGGTTTGGGCATGACACCCAACATATGTGGTTACACTACAAAGTTACAAAAACGTTGGTTAGGCTGTTCACTCCGGGCCAAAAATATTGCACTTTACCGCTCTATTGTAACGCCGTGGCGATTGTAATGCTGGTGCGGTGGCAGTCAACTATTTGGTTCTCAGGAATTTATGGAGTTCTTTGGGAAAACCGGTAATCCCAAAGAATCTTGCAAGCTCCTAAGTATTAACAACTTAGCTGCCACCAGTTTTTGGCAGTTAGCTACCCGTCACTCAGATGCAGATATTTCTTTATCTGTTTTGGCTTTGCGGCCGTTCTTTTTTGGAGCAGGTGATACAGTTCAATCTTCTTTTCGAAGAACATGCACGGTATCTCACGTACACTTGATATATAACCCCCGCGGATCAGTATCTGAGTGCAATCCTTATAGACTGCATCGGAATAGTTGTCTTTGTCTTCGCGGATATCATACTCGCTTCCGGTGTTGTCGTGGAAACTGCGTATCATGGCGTCAAAATCTCCGTAGTAACTTATGGCTCCAATGTAGTCTATGACGTTCCATGTAGTGATGATGTAATCTGCCAGCTGCTGTATTTCATCGGCCGATAACCCCTTCATCCAGGCGTCAAGCTGGGAATAGTGCACCCACTCTCCCTTTTTGTAGATTGCCCTGACATCCTTAAGCGCATCTCTGAGTTTATGTGATGCGGTTGATTCATCCAGTGGACTGGAAAATGGATTGCGGCTGCGGAAATACTTCAAAAAGTTCCAGCGGTAGTCCTCGGCATTTATTACAATCTTCCTCTCCACGGGATTGTTGTAATTGTAGTTCAGGGTAGTACGCACGGATTTATTACCAAGTTTGGCAGAACTCCCGAAGTGTTCCTGGATAAGAGACCCCTTGCGCCTTCTGGACCTGTTCCACTCCTTTGCAAAGATTCTGGTGTACTGCTGCACAAACTTCACCATCTGCTCTGCGCTCATGAACCGGCACGCGCTGTGAAGGTGGTCCGGCATAGGACAAAGGGCAAATACGGTAACGTCCATTTTCTCTGCAATGGTACAAAAGATTGTAAAATACACAAGGTAATCCCTCAGGGAGTAAAACAGAAGTACTCCGCCTCTTGTTTTCTGGTAGATGTGATGAACTTCACCAGCTGCTGCTTTGCGTTTCATAATCACGTTTTTTAGGGCCAAAATATGCATTTCAGGCGCTTGAAACAAGGAACCCTAAAAAGAAAGCGTTGTTTCACGTGAATATTTTTACGTTTTTGGGGATTATATGAAAACAACCTACTCCCAAATGACGATTACCCTCACTTTTTTCAGGGTTTTGGGAGACCCGGCAGGACCGTCTATGTGCATTTTCCCCTCTTTTTCAAGGGCCGACAAAGCAGCGTTCACCCTGGAAAGATTAACGTTCAGTTCATTTGAGAAAATGTCCAGCAGGCGTGCTACGCTCCTTGAAATTTTGCCGGGGTCATCAGTCCTTGCCACCCTTGAGTACAGGCGGGTAAGTTCCTCCTTATAGTCTCCTATATCTTTTAGGGCAATACCCTCCGGATGCCTCAGAAACAGAAGAAGGACCGCCTTGGACATGGGCCTCAATTTCAGTTCTTCCCGGCCGATAAATATCCTGTAAGCCCGTGTGATGCGTATGATGTCCCTTGGCGCAGGCGGGGGTATCTGAAAGGCCGACGCCGCCTGCACAAACTGTGCAACCTCCTCGGCTTCCGTTTCCTCTGCCACGGCTGAGTAGTCTGCGTGGGGGCTCAGGAGGCAATCTCCGGCAATATGAAGGAAATAGTAAAGTACCAGCTGGCTGTTGTAGGTCATAGGCTGCCGTTTAGTGAAACAAAGGTAGCAATCGGCCCGAAAACTGGTGGCGGCTAAGTTGTTGATACTTAGGCGTTTGCAAGATTCTTTGGGATTACCGGTTTTCCCAAAGAACTACATAAACGCCTGAGAACCAAATAGTTGACCGCCACCGCTGCGGCACAAAAAACGCAGGCCGATGTGCGGTCTGCGTTAAGGGATAGCTGTAAGAAGCGGTATGGACTACCAGCGGTCTTCGTCAGATACGGAGAGCTTCTTACGGGCGTGGCGGCGACGGGCGCTCAGTACGCGGCGGCCGTTTGCGGAGGCCATGCGGGCGCGGAAGCCGTGCTTGTTCACACGCTTGCGACGGGAAGGCTGAAATGTTCTCTTCATAATATCTTAGTTTTTTATATTTCGCGTATTTGGGACTGCAAAGGTAATAATTCCTATGGAAAATTCAAAAAAATATTTGAGATTCTTCGCTCCGCCCTTCAGTCTCCGCTCAGAATGACACTCTAGGGCTTCTCAATATGTATCACAAGCTTTCCGTCAAAGTATGGATCCTGCAGCCATGAAGATACGGGCCAGGTGTGGACGGAGCCGCGGGGAATGCGGTACTTGCCCATGACGGCGGCAATTTCCTCGGAGACATCTCCGCCCTTAAGGTACAGGATTCCTTTGCCGAAAGAGCCTTTGACCCACGGATAGAAGTCCGGAAGGGCTGCAACGGCTCTTGAAACAACAAAGTCAAAAGTGCGCCCAAGGGACTCTGCGCGGGCATTCACTACCTGCACATTTGACAGCCCCAGAGCGGAAGAGACGGCAGAAGCCACAATGGTCTTTTTCCCCACGGAATCGCAAAGGACAAACTGTGCGGAAGGGAACAGAATTGCCAGGGGAATGCCTGGAAAACCGCCGCCCGTCCCAAGGTCCAGAACCGATGCGGAGGAAAAAGACTGGTAGAGCCCCCCCCGCACGGTGAGAAGGTACCTGGCTATGGCAAGCGAATGCAGCACATGGTGCTCATACACGGAGTCTATGTCCTTGCGGGAAATCACATTTATCTTGGCATTCCACTCCCGGTACAGCCCGTCAAGGGCCTCAAAACGCTCCCTCTGGAGATCTGTCAAAGAGAAATCCTTCTCAACGAATGATATGAAATCCTGAAAACTCATTCCACTTCCCCCCTAAGCATCATCTGGGCCAGGTGCTGCTTGCCCCGGCGGATACGTGTACGGACTGTATTCAGCTCAAGCCCCAGTTCCCGCGCAATTTCCTCGTACTCAAGTTCCTCAATCATATACTTGATCATCACATCCTTGTACAGGGAAGGAAGTTCATCTATGAACTGCATGAGCCTCTGATGGACTTCGTCGTTGATGATCTCTTCCTCAGGGGTGGTGTCCGTCAGCTCTGCGCTTTCCGTGCCTCCCTGCGTTGCCTTGTGAAGGATGCCCTCCTTCTTGAGGTCTTCCCGCTGGATGCTGGAAAGATGGTCCAGCGCCGTGCGTGTGGCAATGGTAAGAAGCCACGGTCTGAATTCCCGTGTCATATCAAAGGCCGATAAAGCCGAGAACGCCTTCTGGAAGCTCTCTGACACAACATCGTCTACATCGGCCTTCCATTTGAAATAGCCGCTCACACGGCCGCGGACGGAACGCTCGTGGATTTGATAGAGCATACGGTAGGCCATCTGGTCTCCGGATATCGCCCTTTGTATTAAGTCTTTTTCGTTTTCCATATGAGATTCTTCGGCTTCGCTCAGAATGACGGTGGGGTGCCTTAATGCGCCTCCAGCCAGTTGGCGCCGGCCGAACACTCAACCGTGAGCGGCACGGACAGTTTGATTACATTTTCCATCACCTCCGTGACCATGGCCTTGAGGGCGGGAACCTCTGAGGGAATGGCATCAAAAAGAAGTTCGTCGTGAATCTGCAGCACCATCCGGGAGCGGAATCCGCCTTCCCGGAGCCGCGCCGCCACGCCAATCATCGCGAGTTTTATTATATCGGCCGATGTCCCCTGGATGGGCGCGTTGACGGCATTTCTCTCTGCCAGGGCGCGGACGGTAGCGTTGCGGGCATGGATGTCAGGGAGGTACCTGCGCCGGCCGAAGAGCGTTTCCACATATCCGTGCTCCCGGGCAAAGGCAATGGATGAATCAATGAAGCCTCTTATGGCGGGGAATGAGCGGAAATAGTCCTCTATGAGGCTCTTGGCCGCGCCGCGTGACAGCCCCAGCCTCTGCGCAAGGCCGAAGGAAGAAATCCCGTACATTATCCCGAAGTTGGCGGTTTTGGCCTGGCCCCTCTGCTCACGCGTGACTTCCTCCACGGGGATTCCGAAAATCTTTGCGGCAGTGGCGGCGTGAACGTCCCGGCCCTCACGGAAGGCGGTGCAGAGGTGTTCATCACCGCTCAGGTGGGCCATGATCCTCAGTTCAATCTGGGAATAATCGGCCGATACAATCACTCCGTCCGGTGTCCCCGGCACAAAGGCCTTGCGGATTTCCTTGCCGCGTTCCGTACGCACCGGGATGTTCTGGAGATTGGGGTTGGAACTGGAAAGCCGTCCGGTTGCGGTGAGGGCCTGATTGAAGGTGGTATGAACACGGGCATCGGCCTCACTTACGTAAGACGGGAACGGCTCTATGTAGGTGGAAAGCAGTTTTTTGACGGCCCTGAATTCCAGGATTTCATTCACAATGGGATGGCGGTCTGCTATCTCTGAGAGAGTTGCTTCATCCGTGGGGTATTGCCCTCTGGAGCTCTTTTTGGCCTTGGGATCCAGGCGGAGTTTCTCAAAGAGGATGTCTCCAACCTGTTTGGGGGAGGATATGTTGAGGGTAGGCTCTCCGGCCATTTCCCGTATGCGGGCCTCCCTCTCCACAAGTTCAACCCGAAGGGAATCGGCAAAGTGGGAAAGTTGCCGCAGGTCCACCTTCACGCCGTCCCTTTCCATCTGGGCCAGAACCTTTGAAAGAGGCTCTTCCATCTTATCATAAAAGTCAGGGAGGTCCTTGCGGAGGGCATCTCCAAGAAGCACCATTGCAGCGGCCTCAAGGCTGCGTGAGGGCTCATCCTCATCCGGGATGTCGTCAAAGAGAGAGCCCGTGGAGACCTTCTCCGGAGCCGCCTCAAAGTCAATCCCAAGGAGGGTTTTTGAGAGCTGCGCAGGGTCATGGCTTCGCTCCGGGTCAATCACGTAGTGCATGAGCCGGATGTCGTTCCACTTCCCTTCAAGGCTTATTCCCTCCGCCGCCAAAAAATTGGAGGCCTTCTTGAGGTCATCTCCGTATTTTTCAATGGAAGGGTCTTCCAGAAGCGCCTTCAGAGATTGCCGGTCAGGGCCGGCAATGACGGAAGATCCACCGGTAATAACGGCGCTTGCCGCCGCCTTTCCGTCACTCAGGGTAATCCGCTTCCCGGAAACCACGATGCCGAGTTTTTTAGGTTTGGCTGCAATGAGTTCGGAAAGTGAGATGTCTTTTACCTCCGTGACAGGAGATTTCTCCGCTACGCCTTCGGCTCCGGTCGAAATGACAGAATTTGTGGCTTTGGGGGTTCCTTTTGTCATTTCGAGCGAAGTCGAGAAATCTCCTATATGCCCCTGCAGGAAGCGTTTCAGTGAACTGAACTCATAGAAATCGAATAATTGTGCCAGGCGGCTCTGGAAATTGCCGGAGTAGGCCATGTCTTGAAGAGTCACGGGAAGCTCCATATCCGTCTTGATGGTCACAAGGGCCTTGGAGAGGGCCATATGCGGCCTGGCCTCCTCAAACTGGGCCTGCTGGCGGGGCGTGAGTTCCGTCAGGTGCTCATAGATGCTCTCCAGGGAGCCGTATTTTGCTATCAGTTTTGCCGCTCCAACTTCTCCGACTCCGTTGACGCCGGGGACGTTATCGGCCGTATCTCCGCATATTGCAAGCATGTCGATTACCTGCGAGGGCTCACTGATGCCCCATTTCTCGCAAAGTTGCTGCACGCCCACAAGTTCACTTTCAGAGCCGGCTTTACCGGGCTTCAACTGGAAGCAGTGGGGGCCGATAAGCTGCCCGTAATCCTTGTCAGGCGTTACCATAAACACGTCCAGGGACGGCCCTGCGTTCTGTGTGGCAATTGAGCCTAGGACGTCGTCGGCCTCGAAGCCGGGGACCATCACAACGGGGATATTCATTGCCTGAACCAGTTCAGTGAGGGGCTCCAGGGCATCTATGATAAGTTGCGGGGTAGGGGGACGGGTGCCTTTGTAAGCGGGGTACATCTCATTGCGGAATGTGCCTCCCGGGGGGTCAAAAGCCACGGCAACATGGGTTGGTGCCTCACGGCCGAACATTTCCAGAAGGTACTTCGTGAAGCCGTAGAGGATGGACATATCCTGCCCTTTGGAGTTAATCATCGGCCTTCTGAGGAACGCGTAGTACATCTTGAAAACAAGCGCGTGCCCGTCTATGAGTAAGAGTTTGAACATAGACTTCAAAGATACAAATAAAAATGATTATCTTTACGGTATGAGAAAAATTGTTTTTGCTTTGGTGGCACTTCTTCTGGCAGTTCCGGTAATGGCCCAGAAAGTTTGCGCCCACAGGGGCTTCTGGCTTTGTGAAGAGGCCGGTTATGCCCAGAATTCCATAGCGTCCCTGCGCCTTGCCCAGGAGGGAGGCTTCTGGGGCAGCGAGTTTGACGTCCACTTAACCGCAGACTCCGTTGTGGTGGTTAATCACGACGCTGATTTTAACGGAATTCCCATCCACACAAGCACTTACAGGGAACTTCTGGGAACGCGTCTCCCTAACGGGGAAACCATTCCCACGCTTAACGAGTACCTTCATCAGGGGGCAGAATCGGCCTGTATGCTGGTGCTGGAAATAAAGCCCCAGGATACCGTAGAGGCCACTCTGGCGCTTGCCGCGCAGTGCGTCCGGCAGTTGAAAGCCCACGGCCTTCTGGACCCGGAGCGGGTGATGTTCATATCTTTCAGTTACGACGCCTGCAAGTGGATTGCAGCCAATCTTCCCGGCTTCCAGAACCAGTACCTGGAAGGCAATGTGGAGCCTGAGAGAATCAAGGCCGATGGCATAAGCGGCATAGACTATAACTGGGTTGTCTTCCACAAGCACCCTGACTGGGTGGCCCGTGCACACGCCATTGGCCTAACCGTGAACGTTTGGACGGTGGATGACCCGGATGAAATGCGCTGCCTCCGTGACCTTGGCGTTGATGTCATAACCACCAACCGCCCGGATTTAGCCGTGGAGCTAAATGATTGATTTATAGCGGATTATGCAATAGAGGGTGCGGGAAAACCCACACCCTCTATTGCATAAATAGTTAAGTGTCAGAATTTTAGCTCCACGGGCTGCAAAAATGTACAATCAGAAGGTCCCAAAGTATTCGCGGTAGCGGTCATACAGGTGACCGGCCTGGATATAGGCGCTCTGGGGGCTCATGAAGTGGGAGAACTCAAAAGTAATGGCTTTGTCGTAGCCGCAGCGCTTTGCGGCCTCCAGTTTCAGGCGCAGCTTGTCAAACTTGATGGGGAAGAAACGGATGGGCATGTCACGGTCGAAGCTCTCTGCGTTGGTCCAGCACTGCATTCCGTATCTGTCGGCCAGTTTCTTGTTCACGGAGAAGAAGGCATCAAGCTCGTCGTAATCAATGTGGCCGTCCTGGAATGCGCAGGCGTCCACATACTCATGGATACCGTCAAAGATCTCGTTCCACTCACGCTCGTGCTGCTCAATTCCCACGGCCTGCTCCCTTGTGATGTTGCCGCTGGCTGCATCCACGGCTTTCTTGCCGTCTATCCAGGGGGAGATGAAGGTGGGAAGACCGCCGGAAACCTCCTTGCACTGACGCCCCATTGTGCGGAAGCTTTCAATTGCGCCCTTGGTGGCGCGGGAAATCTCTCCGGAGATGTACCAGCCTCCAAAGCTGGAGTACTTGGAGCCGTAGCGCTCCCAAATCTCATCAATCACAAATTTGTTGGCCTCAACCTCGTAGCTCATGTCTCCCGTGTCCCAGTATTTTCCGGAATCGTAGAGGCCGAGCCAGAACTTCATGCCGTGTTTCTGTGCCAGGCGGCAGAACATGTCAATCAGGTCTACGGAAGGCATGTAGCAGCCCTTCTTGAGGAGATATGGACTGGGGTAGGTTATGAACTTGCGGTAGCCGCAGCGGATATCTATGACGGTGTCTATGCCCATTGCCTTCATATAGCGGAAGTCCCGGTCCCATTCCGCCTCTCCCCAGTTCTGGTGGGGAATGTCATGGGAGATCTCGTCCAGGAAGGTGCCCGTTATGGGAAGGGCGTTGGCCTTGGGCACTATAAGCGTGCTTTCCAGGGAAGAGTCAAGGTCTACTCCCCATTTGTCACGTCCTGAAGGTTTGCATGCCGATGCAAGAAGCGGCGCACCCACTGCTGCGATAGCGCCTTTTTTCAAAAAATCTCTGCGGTTTTCCATATTAATTAATTTAAGGTTCCAAGGAGTTCATTCTTGGCAAGCAGGCTTGAGCCTATGGCTCCGGCCTTCTTGCCAAGTTCCGACACTTTTATGGTGGTGTCGTTGTTCACAATGTTGAGCGAGTGTTTGTTCACGGCGCTCCTCAGGGGCGGGAGGAGGTATCGGCCCGTAACGCTGAGGCGTCCTCCCAGGATCACCAGATCCGGGTTGAAAATGTTGATAAGGCCGGCAAGGGCCTTCCCAAGGGTGGCCCCCATCTGCTCGATGCATTCAATAACAAGCACATCTTCCTTCCTCACGGCTTCAAGGATGTCGTCCAGGGATATCTCCCTGCCTTTCCTGTAGGCCGATGAAAGGACGGAACTGCGTCCTTCGGAGAGCTTTTCCATCACGGTGCGGTGAAGCGCCAGACCGGACGCCCCGGTTTCCAGGCAGCCTATCTTGCCGCATCGGCAGTACTGGTTGTTGTCCAGAAGAGGAAAGTGCCCGAACTCTCCGGAAAAGCCGGATTTGCCGTAGAACAGCTTCCCGTCAAGTACCATGCCCATTCCCAGGCCCCAGCCTACATTGAGTGACAACACCGTTTTGCAGTCTCCGGCAGCTCCGCACACGTACTCTCCCCAGGCCATGGCCCGGGAGTCGTTCTCCACTATAACGGGGCATCGGAATTCTTCTTCCAGTAATGAGCGGATGGGCTTTTCCTCGCTGATGAAGAAGGAGTAACTGTAGCCGGACAGGCGGTTTACGCGTCCGGTGATGTCCAGGCCCACGGCCGCAATTCTGCTGCAGTCCAGATTCATCTGGGTGGATATGCAGGAAAGAACCTTAAGGCACATCTCATGGACTGATTTCCTGGCGCTCCCAAGGCGGAAGGGAATATTCTCTATGGTATTGACTATGTTCCCGGGGAAATCTGTAACTGCAATGCTGATGCTCTCATTCTCCACATGGATTCCGACAAAATACCCGGCATTTGGATTAAGGCCGAACAGGCTTGCCCGCCTTCCTCCGGAAGACATTGTCTTGCCAAGTTCCACAAGGTAACCCTCCTGAACCATCTCGGATACGATTCTGGTCACTTTTGGGATGCTTGCGCCAAGGCACCTTGCAAGGTCTGCAATGCTGTAACCCTGGCGGTTGGTGCACAGGGACAGTATTTCTTTTTTGTCAGAGGCATAGTGGCCGCTCAGATTATGTGGCAATGATTCCATCCTTGTTGCTCCTTTTTGCAAATATAATTATTTGGATTGTTAATAACAAAAACTTTTTAATAAATCGTTAAAAAGTAGGTGGGAGAATTTATTATTTTCGAAAAAAGTTTTGGTGTGTTTCGGAAATTTTATATATTTGCAAAGTCGGCATTGGAAAAAAACACTTAAAAACTACAACCATATGGTAAATATTGATTTCGGCCAGATGGCAAAGCGATACAATAATGAATTGTATAACAGTGTGTTGCCTTTCTGGCTGGAAAAATCGCAGGACCTTGAGTACGGCGGCTATTTCACCTGCCTGGGCCGTGACGGCAGTGTCTTTGACACGGATAAGTTTGTGTGGCTTCAGGGAAGGCAGGTGTGGATGTTTGCAATGCTCTACAACAAAGTGGAGAAAAATCCGGAGTGGCTTGCCTGCGCGCAGCAGGGTGCCCAATTCCTTGAGAAATATGGCCACGACGGCAACTATGATTTCTATTTCTCGCTCACGCGTGAAGGAAAACCCATCATTGCCCCCTACAACATTTTCTCCAACACTTTTGCCTGCATGGCATTTGCCCAGCTTGCCGTTGCAACCGGCGATGAGCACTATGCAGACATTGCCCGCAAGGTGTTCCAGCGCATCCTTGAGCGCCGTTCCAACCCCAAGGGCCGCTGGCTCAAGGCCGTCCCCGGAACACGTCCCATGAAGGATTTCGCCCTCCCCATGATAATATGCAACATGGCACTGGAGGTGGAGCCCATCATTGAGGACAAGTCTCTCCTTGACAAAACCATAGAGGAAGCCCTCCACGAGGTATTTGACGTGTTCTACCAGCCGGACCTTGGCGTGATGGTGGAGAACCTGGCCCCGGACGGCAGCCTCATTGACTGCTTTGAAGGCCGTAAGGTGAACCCCGGCCATGACCTTGAGGCCCTGTGGTTTATGATGAACCTTGGCCTGAGGCTTCGCAGGCAGGACATCATTGACAAGAGCGTGGAGATTGCCCTGCGCGTGATTGAATACGGCTGGGACAAGGAGTACGGCGGCATCTTCTACTTTATGGACCGCAAGGGTTATCCAACCCAGGAACTTGAGTGGGACCAGAAACTGTGGTGGGTGCACTTTGAAAGCGCCATCACAATGATCAAAGGTTACCAGCTCACGGGCAATGAAAAGGCCCTGGAGTGGTTCCTGAAGCTGGATAACTACCTCTGGACCAAATTCAAGGACCCTCAGTATCCGGAGTGGTACGGTTATCTCAACCGCAGGGGAGAAGTTCTTCTGCCTCTCAAAGGAGGAAAATGGAAGGGCTGCTTCCATGTGCCCCGCGGGCTCTATCAGATAGGTACAATATTACAGGAAATAGCAAACAGTAAATAATATAACTCGCTATGAAAGGCTTGTTCAGACTGTTAATTACCGTGACGGCCGTGTTTATGCTGGCCGTTCCGGCCTTTGCCCAGGGAACACTCCGCGGCAAAGTGACAGATCCTGACGGCGCGCCGCTTCCCGGTGTCACGGTGATTGTCAAGGGTACAACCCGTGGCACCATGACCGGCGCAGACGGTTCCTATTCAATGGGTGCCGCCAAAGGAGACGTCATTGAGTTCTCCTGTCTTGGCCTTGCCACGCAGGAGCACACCTTCGACGGCCGCAGCCCCATCAATGTCCAGATGGCGGAAGACGCTCTCTATCTTGAAGACGTTGTTGTGGTGGGTTACGGCACAGCCAAGAAGGAAACCCTTACGGCGGCGGTATCGGCCATAAAGGGTGACGAACTACTTAAAGCCCCTGCCACAAACGTCTCTCAGGTACTTGCCGGTAAGCTTTCCGGTATCTCCTCCGTGCAGGAATCCGGTTAGCCGGGCCTTGACCAGGCATCGCTTCGCATCCGCGGCTCCGTGTACGGCGTAGCATACGTGGTGGACGGTTTTCCGGTGGAGAATATCAATGACATTGATCCCGCAGATATTGAGAGCGTTTCCGTCCTGAAGGATGGCGCATCGGCTGCGGTTTACGGTCTTAAGGCGGCCGGCGGTGTAATCATCGTGACCACCCGCAAGGGTAACAAGGGAGACACCCGCATCACCTACAACGGCTCCGTGGGTGCCTCTATGAACGCCAACTTCCCCCAGTTCATGAACGGCCCCCAGTTTGCCTATTATTATAATGTGGCCCAGATGATGGACCAGCTGGCCAACGGGGAAATCGCAAGATCGGCCGATTACGTTCCCTATTTCACCCAGAAGAACATCCAGGCTATGCGTGAAGGCCGTGACGGCTGGGACAACGTAGACTATGTGAAGAAGGTATTCGGCACCGGCCTCACCCAGAAGCACAATGTAACTGTGCAGGGCGGCACGGACAAGGCCCGCTTCTTCACTTCCTTCGGTATAATGGACCAGAAGGGTAACATAGACCGCTTCAATTACAGGCGTTATAATGTGCGTACCAACGTGGAAGGAGACCTTTCCAAGCAGCTGAGCTACAAGGTGAGCCTCTCCGGCGTCCTTGGAGACCGTTCCACTCCCGCATTCCTTTCTGGTGGTACTGATGCCGGTTCCACGGAGGTGGGCTGGTTCTCAATTGCCCGCCAGGTGGTCCAGATGCACCCTTATCTCCCGGAGAGATACGACGGCTACTATACCGGTGCCGTCCAGGACAACCAGAGTTTCCTGGTAAGCCCCCTCGCCGCCATCTATAAGTCCGGCTACAAGAAGACAAAGAGCCTCCAGGCCGATGTTAACGCCGCCCTGGAATGGAGGGTTCCCTTTGTGAAGGGCCTTTCCCTCAAGGCATCCGGATCCTATACCTACTCCCAGAGTTACAACAAGAACCTGAGCACCCAGTACACCATGATGCAGCGCGTGCGTAAGGACAGCGGCTGGGAATGGCAGATGCGGAAGGATAACCCCCATATCGGCTCCGATATAAATCCCGCGCCCGCTCCTGAGCAAATCAACAACCTTGGAGAAGGCGTCGTGTTCTCCCAGCAGCTGGTGGGCCAGGCAAGCGTCCAGTACGTTAACAGTTTTGGAAAGAACAACCTGGACCTTATGGCCCTTGCCGAATACCGTGACTACAAGGGAAACGGCCTAGCCGCATACGTTGAATCCCTTCCTTTCACATCACTTCCGGAACTGTCCAACGGTATTGTCCGCACAAGCATGCCTGCAAGCGGCTGGAGCGGTGCGTCAAGGAGCCTCGGCTTTGTGTTCCGCGCCCGTTATGACTACGCAGAGAAGTACCTGGCAGAATTTACAGGCCGATACGACGGCTCCTACAAGTTTGCAGGTATGGCCAAGACCCGCTGGGGCTTCTTCCCCTCGGTCTCCCTTGGCTGGCGCCTTTCCCAGGAGGAATTCATGAAGGACCTCTCCTGGCTGGACGACCTAAAGCTCCGCGCAAGCGTGGGTATTCTCGGTAACGACAGCGTGTCTGAATACGCTTTCCTGAGCACCTATGCCAAGGCCGGAAACGTGGCTCTTGGACAGTATGGAGGCGCAACCCAGGTGTCTCCCTCATATTACACTGACGGCATTGCCAACACGGACCTTACCTGGGAAAAGACCCAGAGCTGGAACGTGGGCGTGGACTTCTCCCTGTGGGGAGGCCTCCTGGGAATGGAGATAGACGGATTCTATAACTACACCTACGATATGCTCACCTACCAGAGCACCGGTTTCCCTTCATCAATGGGCGGCTATTATCCCACCTGGGTAAACAGCAACGCCATTGATGCAAAGGGTATAGATATCCTTGTGCGTCACCGCAATCACTTCCAGCTTGCAGGAGATCCTCTCTTCTATGAGGTTACCGGAACCCTAACCTATTCCAAGACCCGCTGGCTCAAGTACAACGACGACCCCAACATTGTGGATTACCGCAAGAAGAGCGGCACCACTTACGGCAGCATAATGTGCTGGCAGGCCGATGGCCTCTACCGCACGGAGGAGGAGATTGACAATTCCTCATGGTACGGAACCCGTCCCAACCTTGGCGACATCCGCTACATAGACCTTAACGGTGACGGCAAGATAGATGAGGACGACAAAGGCTTCTTCGGCCGCAGCAACCGTCCGGAACTTACCTTCGGCCTCAATCTCAACCTTGGCTGGAAGGGCTTCGACTTCAACGCCCAGTTCACGGGAGGCGCCCTCTTTGACGTATCCCTCACCGGTACTTACTACAACGACAACGACGACAACACCATCTGGACCCAGACCTTCAAGGAAGGAGGCAACTCCCCGCTGTTCCTGGTCCAGAACGCCTACAGCGAGTTCAATCCCGGCGGTACCTTCCCCAGGCTCACCCTGGCAAAAACCAACCACGGCGGAGACAACGGCCTCAGTTCCACTTTCTGGATCAGGGACGGTAAGTATGTGCGTCTGAAGACCGCCCAGCTTGGTTACACCTTCCCCAAGAAGTGGACCCAGAAGCTTGGCATCCAGGCTTTCCGCATCTTTGTGGAGGGCCAGAACCTGTTCACCATAGACGGACTTCCGGAGGGCATAGACCCCGAATCCCCGGGCGTGAACAACGGTTACTATCCTCAGCAGCGCCTGGTGATGGGCGGCATCACCCTTACATTCTAAAGGAGGAGGAAAAAAGATGAAAAAGAATCTTGCAATAGTTCTTACAGTTGCCCTGGCAGTTTCCTGCAACGGAATCCTGGACCTTACTCCCACCAGCAGCGTGTCTTCCCGCACTATGTGGGAAAGCACCGCAAATGCTGAATATTCCGTGAACTACCTGTTCACTTTCTTCTGGAATTACAATGCATATCCCACCCAGCTGGGACTCACGGAAGCCCTTACGGATGAGCTGAAATACACTTCATATAACTTCAACGCAATGGCATACATCCCGTCATACATTTCATATGGCGGAACCACTGTCACGGCTCAGACCTACGACGTATATCTTGGCAAGTGGGGCTCCCTCTACACAAACATCCGTGAAGCCAATGAGGCCCTGAATTACCTCAATACCTACGGCCAGATGGGTGATGAAGACAAGACCCGCCTTGCTGCTGAAATCCGCCTTGTGAGGGGCTTCCTCTATTTTGAGCTGGTGAAGCGCTACAAGGATGTGATCATCTATGACGAAGACCTCTCCAAGATAAGCAAGGATGCCTCCCTAAGTGATGAAGAGGCTGCCTGGGATTTCGTTGAGGCCGATTTAAACTTTGCCGCGGACAACCTCCCTACAAGGGAATCGGCCCACGGACGTATGGACAGGGGAATGGCCTACGGCTATCTTACCCGCGCCATGCTCTATGCCGGGCGTTATGACAAAGTGATAGCGGCTGCCGATAAACTTGCGGAACTTGGCTATGGCCTGGAACCTCAGTATCAGGACGCCATATCCAAACCTCTGTCGGCCGGAAACAAGGAGGCCATCCTCCAGTTCAGTTTTGATGCCGGTACGGGTATCACCCATAGTTTTGACGCATCCTACACTCCCGGAGGAGATTATGCCCTGAAGAACTCCAAGGGCGGTGCCTATGCGGTTCCTACCCAGGAGATTGTGGAAAGTTATGAACTTGCAACCGGTGGCTTCCCGGACTGGAGCAAGTGGCACGCCAGTTCCACTGACACTCCTCCTTACGCCCTTCTTGAGCCCCGTTTCCAGGCTTCCATTCTGTATAACGGAGCCCCCTGGAAGGGAAGGACCATAGAACCATATGTGGACGGAACCGACGGCTGGGCAACCTGGAAAACGGAGAAAGAGCCCAAGGGCCGTACGGTCACGGGTTATTACCTCCGCAAGAACGTTGACGAATCCTTTGACGTGACTTCTTCCGGCGGCAGCCATCCTTTCACTTTCCTCCGTTACGCGGAAGTCCTTCTCAATAAGGCCGAAGCCTGCTACCAGAGCAACGATCCCGCAGGCGCAAATGCCGCCGTCAAGGCCGTCCGCGCCCGCGTGGGCCTGCCTTACACTGACAAGAGCGGTGACGCCCTCTGGAAAGCGATAGTCCAGGAAAGGAAGGTTGAGCTTGCCTTCGAAGGCCAGCGCTACTGGGACCAGCGCCGATGGGAAACCGCCCACCAGGACTATCCTACAGGCCTTTCCGGCTACAAGCAGCACGGTCTCAAGATAGAGAAGGACGGAACCGGTTTCCGCTACACCTATGTTGTCATAGACGACAGTGACCGCAGTTTCACATCCCGCCTTTACCGCTTCCCCATACCGGAGAGCGAACTCAGTTCCAATGCTAAAGTAGAACAATATGATGAGTGGAAGTAGTATGAAAAAAGTATACTTTATATTATTGCTCGCCCTGGCGGCAGTTTCCTGTCATCAGCCGGAATATGTGGCTCCCACTGCCAACAGGCAGGGCCTGACAAGCCTGTCGGCCATAATAACTGACGGCATTTACGCCGAGCAGGAACTTGGCCGCCTTATGGTGACGGACCCGGAGGCCGATCTTTTTGAGATTCCCATCCCTTATTTCTACCCGGAATCCAGCAACGACGAAACCCTCATCTATATGATGGAACTCCGCGTCCAGGCAGAACTCCAGCCCAACTGGAAGATTTCTCCACGCCTTGGAGTCCTGGATCTGACGGA
>CACXNH010000009.1 GCA_902768955.1 uncultured Bacteroidia bacterium
CATCACAACACCACGGTTGTGAGGACGCTTACCCTGGTGACGGGTACGTCCGGCCTTACCGTCGGATTCCAGATTATGATCCGGGTTGGATACGGTACCAACAGTTGCGCGGCATGCTACAGGAACCATACGGGTCTCACCGGAAGGGAGACGAAGGATGGCGTAGTTGCCCTCACGTGCTGCGAGCTGAGCGTAGGTGCCGGCGGAACGGGCCATTACGGCGCCCTGTCCGGGACGGAGCTCGATTGCGTGTACCAGGGTACCAACGGGGATGTTGGCGAGAGGAAGGCAGTTACCCATATCGGGGCTGGCGGCAGCACCGCTCTCCACAACCTGACCTACCTTGAGGCCGTTGGGGGCGATGATGTAGCTCTTCATACCATCCTCGTACTGAATGAGGGCGATACGTGCGCTGCGGTTGGGATCGTACTCGATGGTGAGTACGGTTGCCTTGAATTCGTCACGGTTGCGGACAAAGTCCACAAGGCGGTACATTCTCTTGTGTCCGCCGCCGCGGTAACGAACGGTCATCTGACCGGTGTTGTTGCGGCCACCGGTGCTCTTAAGGGGAGCAAGGAGTTTCTTGTAGGGCTTCTTCGCGGTGATTTCGTCGAAGGAGCTGATAGCCTTGTTGCGCTGGCCGGGAGTTACCGGCTTGTACTTCTTGATTGCCATAGTTTATTCTCCTTCTTAGATATTTGCGTAGAAATCAATCTTATCTTCACCTGCAAGAGTGACATATGCCTTCTTGAAGTGATTGGTGCGACCTTTCAGAAGACCGGCCTTGGTGTAGCGCTGTTTGCGTTTTCCGTGGTAGTTGAGGGTGTTCACCTCTGCTACGGAAACGCCGTACATCTGCTCTACTGCAGCCTTTATCTGAAGCTTGTTGGCCTTACGGTCAACGATGAAACCGTAACGGTTGAGTTTTTCGCCCTCAGCCGTCATTTTCTCGGTTACGATTGGCTTAATTAAAATACCCATTGTCTTTTCTCCTTTACTTTACTCTTGCTGCGAGGATGTCCTGGTCAACGGTTATAACCTGCACATTGGGCAGATTGCGGGATGACAGGAAAATATTGTTGGAGTTCTCAGGAAGTATGACAAGAACCTTGCGCTCTCCGGCCTTGATGGCGGAAAGGATGTTCTTAAGCTCTTTGGTCTTGGGAGCGTCCATTGCGAAGGGCTCCACAAGGGTGATCTTGCCTTCGGCGGCCTTGTAGGAAAGGGCGCTGACGCGTGCGAGCTGCTTTACTTTCTTATTGAGCTTGAAGCGGTAATCGCGGGGCTTGGGGCCGAAAACGTTGCCACCACCCACGAAGATACCGGCCTTGAGGGAGCCGTGGCGTGCGCCGCCGCCGCCCTTCTGGCGTCCGAGCTTCTTGGTGGAATATGCAACCTCACTGCGGTCCTTGGTCTTTGCGGTACCCTGACGCTGTGCTGCGAGGTACTGGAGAACATCCAGATAGATGACGTGGTCGTTGGGCTCTACGCCGAACACCTTCTCGTCAAGGACAACTTTCTTTCCTGAAAGTGTGCCGTCAATCTTATAAACAGAAAGTTCCATAGTTTAGTCCTCCAGAATTAAGTAAGAACCTTTGGCTCCGGGAACGGAACCCTTAACTACTACAAGGTTGCTCTCAGGGATAACTTTGAGGACCTCAAGGTTGAAAACCTTAACGCGCTCGTTACCCATGTGGCCGGCCATACGCATTCCGGGGAATACGCGTGAAGGCCATGAGGAAGCACCCATGGAACCAGGGTGACGGAGACGGTTGTGCTGACCGTGGGTCACACCACCGACACCGGCGAATCCGTGGCGCTTTACTACGCCCTGGAAACCCTTACCTTTAGAAGTACCAACAACGTCGATGAACTTGACATCCTCAGTGAAGATGTCAGAGACGGTGATGGTGTCTCCAAGCTTAACCTCTCCGGCGAAGTCTGCGGGGAATTCCACAAGCTTCTTCTTGGGAGTGGTGCCAGCCTTTTCAAAATGGCCCTTAAGGGCCGCGCTTGTCCGTTTCTCTTTCTTTTCGTCATAGGCAAGCTGCACTGCGGCGTAACCGTCGGTTTCCACGGTGCGGATTTGCGTGACAACACACGGACCAGCCTCGATGACGGTGCACGGTATATTCTTACCGTCGGCACCGAAGACGGAAATCATTCCGACTTTCTTTCCAATAATACCAGGCATTGGTGTTTGTTAATTAATTGTTTATTAATACTTTAACGCTCATTGTAGGCCTCTTGGGCACAATTGCGGACCGCAAAGATACGTCTTTTTATCCAATTTTCCAAAAGTTATGAACATCATTTTCAACAACATACAGGAGGTGTCTTTGTGGTTGTGAGTGAATTATTTTTATTATATTTGTGCTAAACCACAATAGTTTCAACCATGAAGAACTCTCCTATAAGGAAAAACTGGCCAAGATACGCCCTGCAATGGGGTGCTCTTGCTGCAATAGTATTCTTTGTCTCCGGCCTTGCCCGGATGATTTTCACCAAAATGGAGCCCGCAGACCCTGAGGCCCTGTGCCCCGTGGGTGGCCTTGAGGCCTTTACGACCTTCCTTGTAAGGGGGTCGCTCCCCTGCAGCATGAGTTCCCTGCAGATAATCCTGGGACTGTGCCTTGCTGCCGCCGTAATCCTTTTCAGCAAGCTCTTCTGCGCCTACCTGTGCCCCGTAGGAACTGTGGAGGACCTTCTTATGAAGCTCCGCAAAGCCCTGGGCATAAAGGCCGTCAGCATCAGAAACGGCAGCATCGGGGACAAAGTCCTCAGGATTGTCAAATATGCCCTGGCCTTCTGGATTTTCTACATGACGGCTACGGCCAGCGAGCTTTTCTGCAAAAACCTTGACCCTTATTATGCGGTGGCAACCGGCTTCAAGGGAGAAATCACTCTCTGGATGTCAATCGTAACACTTTCCATGTTAATCCTGGGAAGTTTCCTTGTGGATATGTTCTGGTGCAAATACCTGTGCCCGCTCGGAGCCATTTCCAACTCCCTGAAATTCTGGGCCTGGATGCTTGGCATTACGGCAATATGGTGGATTCTGGGACTTGTGGGAGTGAACCTTCCCTGGTGGATACTCCTTGGCGCCCTGTGCCTTGGCGGCTATCTCCTTGAGGTCCTGTGCGGAAAGCCAAAACTCCAGCTTGTCCACGTCATAAAGAACGATACCCTCTGCACAGGCTGCGGCCTGTGCAACAAGGAATGCCCCTACCACATCAACGTTGCCAAAGCAAAGGGCAAGGTGGAATGCGTGGACTGCACCCTCTGCGGAGAGTGCGTGGGCTCCTGCTCAAAGAAAGCCCTTGAGATTGGCGTGGGCCAGAAGTCCAAGGGCGGTATATGGAAGTATGTTCCCGCCATCATCACGCTGGTGCTCCTGTGCGTAGGCATATATATAGGAGGAAAGACAGAACTTCCCACCATCAACGAGGAGTGGAATATGGATCAGGTAGACGCCCACTCTCTCAAGAGCTTTGACATAGAGCCCCTGAGAAGCGTAAAGTGCTTCGGCTCATCCATGGCATTCAAGGGAAAGCTTGTCCAGATTCCAGGCACCCACGGCGTAAAGACTTATGTTGGCAAACACCGCGTCCATATTGTCTACGACCCTGCCGTAACCACCCCTGAAAAGATCCAGGAGGCCATCTTCGTTCCCACCAAGTTCAAGGTATCGGCCCCGGACATTGCAAATGTACCGCAGGTGAAGAAGGTGACCATCCGCACGGAGTCCATGCCTGACAAGATGGACCTCAACAACTTTGGAATGCAGCTGAGGCTCTCCGGCAAGAAGATTTACGGAGTAGAGTCAGAATTCGGCTGCCCCTTGTATGTACGCGTCTATATGGACCCTTCCGAAGAGGCCGATTCCAAGTGGTTCAAGCAGATGGTGGAGAAAAAGACGCTGGAGATGCCCCTTCACGACGGAACCGTAAAGACCACCCCCCTGAGCTTCAAGTTTGTTCAGATGGAAGACGGGGAAGAGCTTATCCCCACGGAGGATTACGTGCGCCACATGTTCTCTCCTTTCAAGGCAGAATTCAACGGCAAGTATGAAGACGGCGTAAAGAAACGCGCTGTTGTCTACGAGGAAAAGCCTCAGTTCAATTATGAGATTGCCAATCCCAATTACGAGAAACCGACCTTCACGCGCAATCTTCCTTTCCTGAGCAATCACATCTCAAGGGAGGAAGGCGTAATAGGGCTGTATCTCAATCTTAACCAGGACCTCATCCCAGCCATCCAGATACGTTTTGCCGCTCCCTGCACCGCCCAAAGGATATGGGAACTCATCAACGAAGACCCCTGGACCATCACATACAAGGAAGACGATGTAAGGGAGGAGGCCGCCAAGATAAGCTTCAAGGAGCCCGGCGTAGTCAAACCATGGTAGGGTTTCCCTATTTATTGGTATTGACAGCAAAATGTAATCTCTGTATCTTTGTACTCTGATGAAACGAACAATCCTCATACTCCTGATGCTCCTTGTGGCAGCCTTTACCGGCGCCGCCCAGGGCCTGGACATCTCCGGCAAGGTGGTTGAAGCAGACTCCGGAGAGCCGGTTCCGGGAGCCATAGTGAGGCTGGACGAGAACTATCTCTGGGCAATAACGGACGAGGACGGCGAATTCCAGCTACAGGGCGCCCAAAAGGGAACTTATACCATGGAGGCATCCTGCCTGGGGTATGTGACCTACAGCCGGGAATTAAGGGTAAAGGGGAATCTGGAGGACCTTGTGATAAAGATTTCCGAAAACACCCTTGCCCTGAAGGAAGTGGTAGTGACCGCCGAAACCTCCAAGGACAACCTCAACACCACCCAGAAGATAGGCCGCACGGCCCTTGACCACCTCCAGATGAGCGGTGTGGACGGAATCGGCGCCCTGCTCCCTGGCGGAAAGACCATAAACCCGGACCTCACCCGGGACAACGCCCTGTCACTGCGCGCAGCGGGCTCAGATGCCGGTAACGCAGCGTTCTCCACGGCCGTGGAGGTGAACGGTGTGCGTATGGGAGACAACGCCAACTTCTCTGCAATGGCCGGAATCGGCACCAGAAGCATCTCCGTCGAGAACATTGAGAGCGTGGAGGTGATTACCGGCGTACCCAGCGCAGAATACGGAGACCTTGGAAGCGGCATGGTGAGGGTAACCACCAAGAAGGGCCGCACACCATGGAACATAGTGTTTGCGGTGAACCCGCGCACCTACGAAGTGTCGGCCTCCAAAGGATTTGACCTTGGCAAAGGCGTGATGAACGTGGGGCTGGAATGGGCAAACGCAACATCCAAGCTCACCTCACCTTATACTTCATACACGCGAAGGGGCTTTACGCTGGATTATACACAAACCTTCGCAAAGGTGCTGCGCCTGGAGGCCGGCCTTAACGGAAATATAGGCGGAATGAATTCTAAGAGTGACCCCGACGCATTCTCTGAGGCTTTTTCCAAGATCAGCGACAACCTCCTCACGCCGCACTTCAAGCTCACGTGGCTGCTCAACCGCAGCTGGGTCACAAACCTTACCCTGGAAGGCTCCGTGTACTTCCACGACACCCGTTCCCTGGACCACGCATACAACTCCAACGCCGCCATCCTCCCCGCAGTGCATGCCACTCAGATGGGATATTGGATGGCCGATGCCCTCCCCACAACGTATTACTCGGACCAGGTGGTGGATTCCAAGGAACTGGACTATTCAGCCTCCCTCAAATATCACTGGCTGCGCCACTGGGGAACCGTCAAGAACGTACTTAAGGCAGGCGTCCAGTGGAAGGCCGACGGAAACGTAGGCCGCGGAGAATGGTATGAGGACCCCCGCCTTGCAGCCAACGGATACCGCTCAAGGCCCTATTCTGATTACCCCTACATGCACACCCTCTCCGGATTCGTGGAAGATAACGTAACCATTCCTGTCGGCCGCACAAAACTGAATCTTATGGCAGGCCTGAGGTATGAGAACGTGTTTGTGGCGGGGTCAATGTACAACAACCTCAACATACTCTCACCGCGTTTTAACGCAAAGTGGGAGCTCTCAAGGAGCGTTTCCATACGCGGTGGCTGGGGCGTTGCGGGAAAGCTTCCCTCCTTCTACATCCTCTATCCCAAACCGGAATACAGGGATATCCGCACCATTGACTACTCCCACGGGAGTTCCGCTTCCTATATTTATTATACTCAGCCATACCGGATGGAGTACAATCCTCAGCTGAAGTGGCAGCGCAACCAGAATGCGGAGGTAGGCCTTGACATAGACTGGAAGGGCTTCAGGGTTGGCCTTGTGGGCTTCAGCAACATCACCAAAGCCCCGTATGAGATTGGAACCGTGTACACCCCCTTCTCCTATAATATTTATCAGGTGCCGTCCGGATACACAATGCCGGATAATCCACAAGTGGAGGTTGACCACCAGACCGGCAAGGTGTATTTCATGGACCAGGACGGGTTCTATGTACCGTCGGAGTTAAAGCTCACGGACCGCTCATTTGCGAAATCCCACCGCCAGGAGAACGGTGCCGATATCCACCGCTACGGCATGGAACTCACCGTGGACTTCCCGGAGATCACACCCATCAAGACCACCTTCCGCCTGGATGCCGCCTGGAACCATACCCATTACACTTCAGACATCTCCTCAAACCTCTACAGGGACGGATGGTCCCACAGCACGCTGCCCGGAAGGTCTTATGAGTATGCCGCCGTCTATAAGGGAGGAGCCGATGGCAAAGCCACCATCTACAACGGCCGCATCACGGACAATGTGGATGCCAACATCACGGCCATCACACATATTCCAAGAGCCAGGCTGGTCATAAGCGTACGCCTGGAGGCCGCGCTCCTGCGCAATTCCCGTTACACCTCTGACAAAGCCTTCACCGTGGACCAGGCCGGAAACAGGACCGGCGGGGACATCTACGACGGAAATTCCTACACGGCAATATACCCGGACGCATATATGGACCTGGACGGTGTAGTGCATCCCTGGACAAGTGAATCGGCTCAGGATCCGGCCCTCCAGAGACTCATCATCCGTTCCGGCAACATCTACACCTTCGCTCAGGACGGATACAATCCCTACCTGTGCGCGAATTTCAGCGTGACAAAGGAGATAGGAGACCACGTATCCCTGTCCTTCTTTGCCAATAACTTCACCAACGCCCGTCCGGTGGTCACAAGCCGCGCCACCGGCGTGAGCGCCATCTTTACTCCCAACTTCTATTACGGACTAAGATGCAGACTAAAATTCTAAGTTTACTGGCAGCCCTGGTCCTTGTGACCGCCTGCATGGATAACGGAGAGCCGTACGCCCCCGGCAGCCTCAACCGCCTCACCGTGAAGGTGGTTTACCCGGACAATTTTGCACCCCGTGGCGGAGCCATGGTATCCGTAGTGGAAGTTTCCGGCATCTCTTCGTACTCTGTCACAACAAACATGGACGGAAGCGTTGTCACAGAAGTTCCTAACGGCATTTACCGCATTACCGTAAGGGACCGGGAGGAAGACATAGTGTTCAACGCCTCAAAGGAGAAGGTGCTCATCTCCAATGAGGATTTAAGCCTTGAGATGCAGCTGAAGCAGTCCAAGGCGGGCGCCATAGTCATCAAGGAAATCTACTGCGGAGGCTGTTCCAAGGCCCCCATGGAGGGCACATATCAAAGCGACAAATACGTTATCCTCCACAACAACAGCATAGAGACCGAATACCTTGACGGCCTATGCATGGGAACCCTGTCCCCCTACAACAGCAACGCCGCAAATCCCTGGCTTGAAGGTGGAGAACTCCCGGAATTCCTGCCCGTGATACAGGCCGTCCTTGCAGTACCCGGCAGCGGGACGGACTTTCCCCTTGCCCCGGGAGAAGACGCAGTCATAGCTCTTAACGGAGCCATAGACCACACCGCAGAATATCCTCTTTCCGTAAACCTCAACCTTCCGGATGTCTTTGCCCTCTATGATCCCGTCCTCTTCCCCAACGCATCCTACCACCCGGCTCCGGGGCCGCTCGTCCAGGCTGCAAGGTATCTTGACATCATAATCAAGACGGGCCAGGCAAACGCCTATACCCTTTCGGTAAACTCCCCCACCTTCATCCTTTTCAGGGCGCCCTCCGGGGTAGACATCAGGGAGTATGTGCAGCAGGCGCAAAACCAGCCTCAGGTGCCGGGCGGCAGCGAAAAAGTTATTGCCATCCCCCAGGACTGGATAGTAGACGGGGTGGAGGTATTCAACGGCGGCTCTACCGGCAACCAGAAGCGTCTGCCCGCCAGCATAGATGCCGGAGCAGTATCGCTCTCCGAGACCTTCAATGGCCGCACTCTTATGAGGAAGGCCGATGAATCCGGCTCCGCGGAGCAGGGCTTCGAGCTTCTCCTTGACACTAACAATTCAACTGAAGACTTTTATGAACGCGAGACACAGTCACTTCACCTGTAGGACGCTGCCGGTTGCCCTGAGTGCAGTGCTTCTCTGCGCTCAGGCCGCCCTTGCCCAGGGTCACTGGGGAGAGGGCGTCAACATAGCCGGAGAAGCTGCAAACGCAGGCCTTGGACATGAGGCCGACGCTTCCATCGGCGGCAAGTTCACTTCCGGTAATTTCCGCTCCCCTTCCATGGGAAAGACTCTCTGGAGTGCCCAGGCAGATGCCGCGGCGGTGTCCTCCTTTGAAGACCTCTACCTTAGCGGAACTTTTGGCTTTGACCTCTCCTATGGCACGGGAATGATGGGCTCAATGTTCTCAGATC
Source organism: uncultured Bacteroidia bacterium (assembly GCA_902768955.1). Classification (GTDB taxonomy): domain Bacteria; phylum Bacteroidota; class Bacteroidia; order Bacteroidales; family UBA932; genus Cryptobacteroides. Next base: position 8,755 of record CACXNH010000009.1, read on the forward strand.
CCGGCTTCTACCCTTTTGATATCCTTGAATTCACACCCGGAGACAAGCTTAAACAAACCTATAACATTGGCGGCGGCTTTGCCTGGAAAAACGGCAGTGCCTGGACGCCCGGCGCCACCGTAGCCTTCCAGGGCATCAACTACGCCAAGCGCAAGGACCTCCGTCACACCACCTACAGGCAGGAATTTGAGATTGCCCCGTCCGTCCATTATGACGGCGGAACCTTCCAGCTTGGCCTTACCGGCATATTCAGGAAGAACTCCGAATTCATCACCGCGGAGCAGGTGGGTCAGAGCAAGGCAGAATCCTACATGGCTTTCCTGGACAAAGGTATGCGCTACGGCACCATGCAGGTATGGGACGGCAGCGGAGTCCACCTCAATGAAGAGGGAGTAAACCGTTTCCCCGTGAAGCAGTACACCTACGGCGCGGCGTTACAGGCAAGTTACGGGAAGCTTCTATACGCAGACGTGGAGTACACACGTTCCTCAGGTGAAGTAGGAGAAAAAGGCTACACCTGGTTCCGCTTCCCCGGAGAGTCCCTTGAGACAAAGCTCATACTTACCCTCCCAGGAGACGGCATGGTCCATAACATCACAGTAAATTATCAGTGGCACTCCATGGAGAATAATGAAACCGTCACTGAAAAAGTGACGGAAGGCGGTGTCACCACACCACGCGTATACGGCAGCAATCTCATTTTCCGGCATAAGGACATGAGCGCAGGAGTACGGTATGCCCTTGCCCACAAAAACGGCTGGAAGGCACTGGGCGGTGTATCCTTCGATCACGCAAGGGATCTCAGCACCCTCATGTACCCCTACTTTGACGACGACCGCTCCCTGCATCTTATTCTCAGCGCCGGCGGTTCCGTGGGCCTTGGAAACTTCCTCATAAGGGGGAACTTCCGGTTCATCCAGAAGATAGGAGAGCGCCGCCATGTTATGGATGTGGCCGATGAAAGCCTTGGCGTAAAAGAGCCTCCCACCCGCCTCCAGGACTGGTGGGACAGGGAGCAGGAAGCAGCCGATGCAACAAGGTTCGTCCTCAACGCAGCCGTAAGATACAGTTTCAGGAACGGCTTGTACCTTGAAGCGGAAACTCTGTGGATCCATGCATTCAAGGTTGTCCTCATTTCCGGCAACGACCGCCAGACCAGCGGACTTAAATTTGGATATAATTTCTAATCTATTTGCTTATGAAAAAATTTCTGATTCTCCTGACGTGCATCGCCGCCGTTGCGGCCTGCACAAAGAAAGAGGTCCCCACCTGGACCAACCCGGACCAGCCCATAGTAACCCCTGACGGTCAGGCTCCGCTCCTGAAAGTTACCCCCGTCATCACAAAGGTTACCGAAACCAAGTTTGAAAACGGAGACGCTATCGGCATCACCGTTACCCGCGAAGCCGGCGCATGGGCCGAGAACAAGAAACTCACCTTTGACGGCACAGTCTTCTCCGGTGATGTAAAATGGTACCCCGAGGGCACGGACGCATCTACCGTGACTGCCTATTATCCCTATGCAGCCACCGTTCCCACAAGCTTCTCCGTTGCCGCCGACCAGAGCGCCGGCGCCAGCGCCTCTGACCTTGTGGCCGGCAGCGTGAGCGGTGTAAAGCCTTCCGCAGAAGCCATTGTGGTGCCTTTCCAGCACAAACTCAGCCTCATTGTCTTCAACGTTGCCAACAACGCCGGCGGAGACCTCAAGGAAATCAGCCTTGACGGTGCAAAGCTCATGGCAAACCTTGCCCCCGACTTCACCCCCACCGTTGACGCAGACGCACCGGCAGCAAGCGTGAAGGCATTCAAGAAGAGCGCTACGAGCTATGCCCTCATCCTCCCTCCCCAGACCGTAGTCCTCACAGCCAAGGTAGAGACCACAGGCGGTAACATCCTTTCCCAGAACCTTGCAGAGGCAACCCTGGAGGGCGGAAAGAAGTACACAATTAACATGGTTGTCAACCCCGACGACCTTGTCATAGTGGCCCAGGGAGACATCCAGGACTGGACCGACGGCGGCGAACTCACCCCCGAGAACCCTCCCGTACCCACACCCGTACAGTTTGAGGAAAAACTCTCCGACGGCTACTTTACCTACGACAACGTAAGGTATAACGTAGTCAAGCTGGACGATGGCAAGTGGTGGATGGCCCAGAACCTTGCATATCTTCCCCAGGGCAAGACCCCCGCATCTGATCTTTCCGCCGTTACCGCAGGCGTGTTCTATCCGCTCAAGATCAATGACGGCAATACCTCTGCAGAATTTGATACCTCAGCAGAAGGCATTGCAGCAAAGGGTTACCTCTATCAGGCAGAATTCGCCTTCGGCCTTAAGGTGGGAGACCTCACCACCGTTGCAGCCGCAGAGGCCCTTCAGGGCGCCCAGGGTATCTGCCCTGACGGCTGGCACATCCCTACCGGCGAGGATATCGTCAACCTTGTGGGTAAGGCCGTGCCCCCTCTGACCAACAACACCGACGCCCCTTACTACGACGCCGCCACCAGCAACGGTTCAATCGCACTGCTGAATGCCGACGGTTTCAACATGGATGCATTCGGTGCCATCTCAATCCTGGACAACACCAGGACTGCCGGTACATTCATGGGCTGGGCTTCCGGATACCCCGACAAGATTTCCAGCGGCATGTTCATCGGCTCCTCCTATGCCGGCGTTACTTATAACACTTCCGGCGATGAGACTTCCGGCATCAAGAACCTCCAGTTCTTCGGCCTCATGCCCATGACCAACAAGGCCAGCGAGTCCGCATACACCTGCAGCGGCACCAAGGTAAGCTACCGTGTTGCCGGTCCGCTGCGCTGCGTCCGTGACAACTAGCCATGCGAAAATGGCTGCTTAGCATTACCCTCGGCCTGTGCATCCTTCCGGGTGCGCGGGCCGATGAGGGAATGTGGCTGGTCCAGTGCCTTGACAAGGCCCTGGAAAAGAACATGAAGGCCCGTGGCTGCAAGCTTAAAGCCAGGGAAATCTACAATGAGGAGGCTGGCGGCCTTTCCGACGCCATCGTCTCCCTTGGATTCTACTGCTCCGGCAGTATGATTTCCGATGACGGCCTTCTTATTACCAACCACCACTGCGCGTATTCAGACGTCGCAAAGCTCTCTACCCCGGAGAATAATCTCCTTGAAAACGGATTCTTCGCCCTCTCAAGGGCCGATGAAATCCCTGTCCCCGGACTTGAGTTCTTCTTCCTCCGCCGCGTACTTGACGTAACAGATGAAGTAGCGGCCCTTAAGGCAGAGCTTGAAGCGGCCGGAAAGCCCTCCGGAAGCCGCCGCATCAGCTCCGTGATGGAGAAGAAATACAAGGACGAGACCGGCCTTGAGGCTGGCCTGCAGGGCATGTGGGCCGGGCAGAAGTACTATATGTGCCTCTACTCCAAGTACACGGACATCCGCCTTGTAGGTGCGCCGCCGGTTCAGGTTGCCGCCTTCGGAGGAGATGAGGACAACTGGGAATGGCCCCAGCATAAGGCCGATTTCGCCATGTACCGCATCTATGATTCCGACGGAGAACCGCTGCATCCGCGCAGGCACCTCAGGATAAGCACCAAAGGCTACAAAGAAGGGTCCTACGCAATGATCATGGGATATCCCGGACGCACCCAGAGGTATATATCGGCCGCGGAGCTGGAGCAGACAATCAATGTGGAAAGGCCCGAGGTGAACCGCATCAGGGCTGCCCAGATGGATATTATCCGGAAATGGATGGACAAGGACCCTGCTGTGCGCTTCAAGTACTCCAACAACTTCTTCTCCCTTTCCAATGTGGCAGAGCTCCAGGAAGGTGAACTGGACTGCGTGAAACGGTTTGGCGTAATTGAAAAGCGCCGCGCCTTTGAAGCCGGAATGCCCGACAAGGAACTACTGAAAACTCTTCAGGATGAAGTATCGGCCACATCTTCCATAGAAAAACAGAAGGTGTATTTCCGTGAAGCCATCTTCCGCGGGCTCATCATTTCCCGCACGCTCATGCGCATGGGAGGTGCCACCAAGGACCTTGCGCAGCAGAAGCGCTTCCTCTCCCAGGGGCTTTCAGAGACAGATCCAAGGGTGGAGCGTGAGCTCCTGGAAGCATCCGTAAAGGAACTTTTCGGGGGCATAGACGTGTCTTTGCTTCCCGCTTTCCATACAGATCTGCGAGAGAGATTCGGGGAAGATTATCCCGCCATGGCAGCGTGGATATGGGAGAATTCCTTCCTGAAGGATTTTGGCTCCGTGCCGGATTCCCTGGTTGTGGAAGCCTTTGACGGAAATATAGCCGACGACCCCCTCTACCGCTATGTGAAGGATATCAACATGAACCTTTTCAACGCCCGGGAAAAGCATGTGGGAGACCCCATGCAGCTTCACCGCGATTACGTTCATGCAAGGTACCGCTACCTTGAAAGCCTTGGCGTGCCTCAGTATCCGGATGCCAATTCCACCATGAGGCTCACTTACGGCAGGGTTTGCGCCCTGCGTCCATGGGACGCTGTTTATGCCCACTGGCAGAGTACTGCGGCAGGCCTTCGGGAGAAGTATTCCCCGCAGGCTTATGATTTCCGCTATCCGGATGCCTTCCGGGATGCCCTTCCGCCAATAGATTTCCCCGTGAACTTCCTCACGGACAACGACATTACAGGCGGAAATTCCGGCTCGGCGGTGCTCAATGCACGCGGAGAACTCATAGGCCTTGCCTTTGACGGCAACAAGGAGTCCCTGGCCTCAAACTATGAGGCAGTTCCCAGCTACAATATGTGCGTGTGCGTAGACATCCGCTACGTGTTGTGGATTCTCCGCCATTATGCACATCAGGAATATGTCCTGAATGAACTGGGTTTACGCTAATTTTGTTATATTTGCACAAGAAAACACTTTAAAATCTCATAGTTATGCTTGGAACAATCCTTTACATCGCCGGTCTGGTACTGGCCATCCTTGCAGTTCTTGACATCCTCAAGAAGCCCATCTCCCTCGTTGGAAAGATCGTCTGCTGCGCAGTTGTTCTTCTCACCAGCTGGATCGGCCTTGCCGTTTACTACCTGTATGCCAAGGACCACATCACAGAGTGGTTCAAATAGGATTACTCTATGAAAAAACTCTTTATCACGGTTGTACTTGCATGTATAACCGTTATTTCTTATGCCCAGCGTGATGTAAAGCCGGGGCGCAGCCTGGAAGTTGCCAGCGTGGAGCAGAACGACAACAACCTTTACATCTACAAGGTAAAGGACAATGAAGGCAACCCCGCTTACTACCTCAGCGTGAGCCGCGTGGAGTACGCTTTTGAGGCGGAGATCCTGAATTCCACCACCACATTCAGTTCTTCAAACGGTATGGTGCTGCTGTTTGGGGAAACCTATGAAGACGCCCTGGAAAACCTTGAGGAACTCCTTGAGATGTTCACGGAGGATGACGGCGAGCAGAAGGAATTCACCTGCCTTGACGGAACAAAGATTCTTTGCACTCTTCACAAGGGCTGCCTGGGTAAGCACCTCAGCATTGGAGACGCATCCATAACCAAGAGCAACATCAAATCTCTCCGTTACGGCCTGAAAGTTTCCAAGAAACTTCACCCGGATATTTAGCCGTTTTTACTAAACGCCTGATTATTAGCGAATTATAGTATTTACTCCCGTCCGTTTGGGCGGGAGTAAATTGCATAAAGCGCTGGCAATCAACAAATTATCATTTACGCCATAAAATGAAGGTAAACCGCAGTGGCTGCAGTCACTGCTGCAGTTTCCGTCCTTAACCGTGAAGAGCCAAGATGGACGGGAATGTATCCGGCCTCAAGAGCCAGAGCGGCTTCCTCCGGTGAAAAATCTCCTTCCGGGCCGATAAGAACCGTAACGTCTTTCCCGTCAAAGCCCTGTAACGCCTCCTTGATGCTCCTACGCGGATGAGAGCCATCTTCGAAGCAGTATGCGATAAGGCGGAGGGAGGCCGCGTCCTGACCGACGAAAGAAGTGACGCTCACGGGCTCTGTTATTTCCGGGACAGCGGCTTTGAGAGACTGTTTTGTGGCCGATAAAGCAATGCGCCTGGCACGGTCTGTCTTGTAGACTTTACGCTCAGAGCGCTCCCCTATGAGCGGGAAAATACGGTCCACACCTATCTCCGTGGCCTTTTCCACGAACCATTCAAAGCGATCATTGTTCTTTGTGGGACAGCAGCCTATGGTAAGGTTATATGTATGAGAACCCCATCCCCGAACTTCGGAAAGTATGGCGGCCTGCGCTCCTTTGGGGCTTGCATCAAGCAAGCGGCAGTGATAAAGAGTGCCCACTCCGTCAATGACATCTATCTGGTCTCCGGCCCGGTGCCGAAGAACCCTTACACAGTGAACGCTCTCTTCCTGATCCAAGAAACAGATTCCGTCACTGATTTGATATGTGTAAAACAATTCCATCTTCGCAAAGTTAGCAAGTTTTTTAGTAACTTTGCACTCTAATTGAGACCCCCGGTCAAGCCGTGGGTGACGGAGACATTTATGAGCCACATCAGAGATATAAACCTTTGGGAAAGCGGAGAACTCAAACTCAGTTGGGTGCGCTCCCACATGCCCCTTCTGGAGGGAATTGAGAAGGATTTCCGGAAAACACTGCCTTTCAAGGGCCTGAAAGTTGCCCTCAGCGTTCATCTGGAGGCCAAGACCGCGCATCTGTGCGAGGTTCTTGCCGCCGGCGGGGCCGATATGTACATCACCGGATCCAACCCCCTCAGCACCCAGGACGACGTAGCCGCGGCGCTAGTGCACGAAGGCCTCAACGTCTTTGCAATCCACGGCTGCAATGAGACGGAGTACTTTGAGGATATCAGGAAGGTTTTATCGGCCGGTCCCAATATCATAATTGACGACGGCGGAGACCTTGTGACAACAATTCACAATGAGTTCCCGGAACTGATTCCCGGGGTTATCGGCGGCTGCGAGGAAACAACCACCGGCATCCTGCGCCTGAAGGCAATGGACGCCGCCGGAAAACTCCGGTTCCCCATGATGCTGGTCAACGACGCAGACTGCAAGCACCTCTTTGACAACCGCTACGGCACCGGCCAGAGTGTGTGGGACGGCATCAACCGCACCACCAACCTGATTGTGGCCGGAAAGAACGTGGTTATGGCCGGTTACGGCTGGTGCGGCAAGGGCGTAGCAATGCGCGCAAAAGGCCAGGGCGCCAGCGTGATAGTCACGGAAATAGACCCCATCAAGGCCATGGAGGCCGTGATGGACGGCTTCAAGGTTATGCCTATGATTGAGGCCGCAGCCATTGGAGACATCTTTGTCACAGTCACCGGCTGCGAGGATGTAATCGGCCCGGAACACTTCCTGCGTATGAAGGACGGGGCCATCTGCTGCAACGCCGGGCACTTTGACGTGGAGGTTGCCGTTGCAAAACTGCGCGCGATGTCCGTGAACCACGCCCCCGCAAGGGCCAACATCGAGGCCTATACCCTTGAAAACGGGAAACGCATCTACATCATTGCGGAGGGCAGGCTTGTGAACCTTGCCGCCGGGGACGGCCACCCCGCAGAGATTATGGACATGTCCTTTGCAATCCAGGCCCTGAGCGCCAAGTATCTGGCCGATAACAAGGGCCGCATCACCGGAAAACTCAACCTTGTACCCCGGGAAGTGGACCTTGACGTTGCGCGCCGGAAACTTGCTGACTGGGGCATTCAGATTGACTCTTTAACAGAAACACAGCATAAATATTTGTTTGGATAGAGATTCTTCGCTTCGCTCAGAATGACAACTTTCATCCTGAGGAGCAAAATGACAACTGTCATCCTGAGGAGCAAAATGACAACTGTCATCCTGAGGAGCAAAATGACAACTGTCATCCTGAGGAGCAAAGCGACGAAGGATCTGATAAAAAAGAATATGGCACTTATTCCAATTCATTGGTGGAACAAGGAAGTACGTAACTTCAAGATTTCACAGGAAAGTTTCAGGAAACAGCCCTGGGCAAACGGCATAATCCTGCTGGGATGCGTGGTGATTGCCATGCTACTTGCAAACCTGCCTTATACAAAGCACCTGTACCACGGTTTTCTTCACACGGAACTAACCATTCACGTAGCATCTCCAGACGGTCTTCTGAACTGGTATTTCCCTCACGGGATGACAATGGAGAAGTTTATCAACGACATCCTGATGGTGATTTTCTTCTTCACCGTGGGCCTGGAGATAAAGCGTGAAGTTGTGTGCGGAGAACTTTCCTCCTTCAAGAAAGCCATCCTCCCCGTGATTGCGGCTTTTGGCGGAGTTATTGTGCCCGCCACCATCTATGCCGTTGTGAACCACGGCACTGCCGCCGCTTCCGGCTGGGGCATCCCCACGGCAACGGATATAGCGTTTGCAATCGGCATTCTGTCCATACTTGGAGACAAGGTTCCGGTGTCGCTGAAGGTGTTCCTGACGGCCCTTGCCATTGCCGATGACCTTATAGCCATCCTTGTTGTAGCCTTCTTCTACGGCGGAAGCATCAACTTGCCGCTTCTTTTCATCTCCTTTGTGGTCATCCTCTTCGTGTTTCTGGAAAAGAAGCTTGGAGAGAAGCGAATCGCATACTACATTGTACCTGCCATCATAGTGTGGTTCCTGTTCTATTACAGCGGTATCCATGCCACCATGACAGGCGTTGTGATTGCCCTTCTCATCCCCATGGACGCCCGCTACAACAAGGCAAAATTCCACCGCCGGGCAAAAATCCTCTACGAAGGCCTTGTTGAAAGCGAGGAAATCCAAACTCAGGAATCCTTCCCCAACGGCCCCCAGAGGTATTATCTGAGGCACCTGAGCAGCCTTACCCAAAAAACCATCCCCCCCTCATACAGGCTTGAGCACAAGCTCAACCCCATTGTGAACTTTTTCATTATGCCGGTCTTCGCCCTTGCAAACGCGGGTGTTGAAATAACTGATATTTCATACTTCAACATCTTCCAGTGGAGCCCAGCACTTGGCGGAGTGGGCCTTGGCATATTCCTGGGGCTGCTGCTTGGCAAGCCCGTCGGCATTACCATTGCATCATGGCTTGCAATCAAATTCAAGGTTGGGGCAATGCCTTCCAAGGCCTCCTGGCCCATGCTCTTTGCCGTTGCGTGCCTTGGCGGTATAGGATTCACGATGTCTATTTTTGTGGACACCCTGTCTTTTGGCGGGGCAAACATAACTCCTGAGCTCACGCAGCACCTCAGGGACGCCGGCAAGATTGCCGTGCTGGTTGGGTCACTTGCCGCAGGCATTCTGGGTTCACTGGCCATTACGGTTGTATCGGCCATAGAAAAAGGCAAAAAACATAAATAAAAGGAGATCCTTCGTCGCTTCGCTCCTCAGGATGACAGTTGTCATTTTGCTCCTCGGGATGACAATTGTCATTCTGAACGAAGTGAAGAATCTCAGGAAATATACCAATTGTCATTCTGAACGAAGTGAAGAATCTCAGGAAAATATACTATGGGACTGTTAAACGGAAAAGTTGCGCTGGTAACGGGCGCCGCACGTGGCATTGGCAAGGCCATTGCCCTCAAATTTGCTTCTGAAGGGGCCGATATAGCATTCACGGACCTTGTTATCAATGAGGCCGCGGAGGAAACCATAAAAGAACTTGAGGCCTTTGGAGTAAAGGTCAGGGCCTACGCCTCCAATGCGGCCGATTTCGAGGCCACGCAGGAGGTTGTGGCCCAGATAGAAAAGGAGTTCGGCCGGGTTGATATCCTTGTGAACAACGCCGGAATCACCAAGGACGGCCTTGTGATGCGTATGAGTGAGGCCCAGTGGGACGCCGTCATTGATGTGAACTTGAAGAGCGCCTTCAATTTCCTTCACGCGGTAGTGCCCATTATGGCGCGCCAGAAAGGCGGCAGCATAATCAATATGGCTTCCATCGCCGGCCAGACCGGAAATCCCGGCCAGGTAAACTATTCGGCCTCCAAAGCCGGCCTCATTGCAATGGCAAAGTCAGTGGCAAAGGAGATGGGACCCCGCGGAGTACGCGCAAACGCCATCGCCCCGGGATACGTCATCACTGAAATGACGGAAGTCCTGCCCCAGGCCGTGAAGGATGAATTCATTAAACTCATCCCCCTCAAGCGCGGCGCAACCGTGGAAGAGATAGCCAATACAGCCCTTTATCTGGCATCGGACCTCTCCTCATATGTAACCGGTCAGGTAATTGCCGTAAACGGCGGAATGTACTGCTAGAGGGGGACTTTATTCCCATTCTATGGTTCCCGTAGGCTTGGGGGTAAGGTCGTAGAGGACGCGGTTGACTCCGGGAACCTCAGTAATAATACGCTCCGTGATGTGGTTCAGGATGCTGTAGGGGATCTCCTCTATGGTTGCGCTCATAGCGTCACGGGTGTTGACGGCACGGATAATCACCGGCCAGTCCCAGCAGCGCCTGCCATCCTTGATACCGGTTGACTTATAGTCCGGAACTATGGTAAAATACTGCCACACCTTGCCAGCAAGGCCGTTTTTGTCAAATTCTTCACGGAGGATTGCATCGGCCTCACGGAGGGCGTTAAGCCTGTCGCGGGTAATTGCGCCGGTGCAGCGGACGCCAAGGCCGGGGCCGGGGAAGGGCTGGCGGTAGACCATATTGTCCGGGAGGCCGAGTTCCTTTCCAACCACGCGGACCTCGTCTTTGAAGAGGAGTTTGACGGGCTCCACAAGTTCAAAATCCAGGTCTTCCGGAAGGCCGCCGACGTTGTGATGGGACTTTACGGGGCCGGATTCCAGGATGTCGGGGTAGATGGTTCCCTGGGCAAGGAAACTGATGCCCTCCTGCTTCCGGGCCTCTTCCTCAAACACGCGGATGAATTCTGCGCCGATAATCTTTCGCTTCTGCTCGGGATCGGCCACGCCTGCAAGCTTATCCAGGAAGCGGTCCACGGCGTCCACATACACAAGATTTGCCTTGAACTCGTCACGGAAAACGCGGATTACCTGCTCCGGCTCCCCTTTTCTCAGAAGGCCGTGGTTCACGTGTACGGCCACAAGCTGCTGCCCTACTGCCTTAATGAGAAGGGCAGCCACAACGGAGGAATCCACGCCTCCGGACAGCGCCAGAAGTACTTTCTTACTGCCAATCTGGGCCCTTAGCGCCTTAACCTGCTCATCAATAAAGGCCTTTGCAAGTTCAGGAGTGGTTATTCGCTCCATACTTGCGGGACGGACGTTACTGTTACTCATAATACTACTAACTAATAATTTGGTGCTTTCTTGGCTATGGCAACATCGTGAGGATGGTTTTCCTTCACGGTGGCGGGGCTAATCTTCACAAACTGGGCTTTGTGAAGGGCGGTAAGGTCCCTGGCGCCGCAGTAGCCCATACCGGAGCGAAGGCCGCCCTCCAACTGGAAGATTACGTCCTCAACGGAGCCTTTGTAAGGGACGCGGGCCACAACGCCTTCCGGAACCAGTTTCCTGGCCCCTTTCTGGAAGTAGCGGTCTGCGCTTCCGGCCTCCATAGCGTCTATGGAGCCCATTCCGCGGTAGCCTTTCATCTTCACGCCGTCCACCTCTACAATATCTCCGGGGGCTTCGTCGGTGCCGGCGAACATACTGCCGCACATCACGCAGGATGCGCCCGCGGCAAGGGCCTTCACAACGTCTCCGGAGTAGCGGAGGCCGCCGTCGGCAATGACGGGGATGTCTCCGGCAATGGCGGCGACATCGGCAATGGCGGTAAGTTGCGGCATCCCCACGCCGGCTACGATGCGGGTGGTGCAGATGCTTCCCGGGCCGATTCCAACCTTGAGGCCGTCGGCGCCGGCTGCTATGAGATCCCTGGCAGCTGCAGCGGTGGCAATGTTGCCAACCACAACATCAAGGGCGGGGTATGCGGCTTTAACGGCCCTGAGGGCATCCAGGACGCCTTTTGAGTGACCGTGGGCGGAGTCAAGTACTATTGCGTCAACGCTGGCCTTCGCAAGTTTTTCAACGCGGTCAAGGACATCGGCCGTTATGCCAACTCCGGCGGCAACCTTGAGACCCTCGGCCTTGACTTTGGCCACTTCATCGGCCTGCCTTTCCGCCGTCATATTCTTGTGGATGACGCCAATTCCGCCTTTCCGTGCCATTGCAATAGCCATAGGGGCCTCCGTGACGGTATCCATCGCGGCCGATGCAAAGGGGCTTTCAAGGCCGATATTACGGGAGAATCGGCCCTTAAGGGACACTTCACGGGGAAGGACCTCGGAGTAGGCGGGGACCAGGAGAACGTCGTCGAAGGTGATCCCTTCCTGCATTATGCGGTCTTTCAGGCTCATCCTTCAGTTACGTGAATAAGTGATTTGACGGGGGCGATTCCTTCCAGTTTTGAGCGGCCGGGAAGGTCATCGATTTCTACCAGGAACACGAAGTCCTTCACCTTCACATTGTACTCCTTGCCGTCAATGACAACCTTCTGGGCGTTGAGGCCCTGGGCAAGCCCCCTGGCCGTGCCGCCGGTTGCAAGGATGTCGTCAAAGAATGTGATTTCCAAAGTGTCTCCGGTAGGTTTACTGGCGGCAAGGTCACTGTTACGGAAATACACGTGGTCCGGGCCATATTCCTTCATTATCTCTACCTGGATGAGGTCTCCTTCGCTGAAGGGAAGCTTACCTTTCTTTCTTAGGGGAATCACGTTGTGAACGTTTGCAGCACTGTAGAGCATGGGGGCGGCAAAGAGGAAGCCGCGGGCCTCGGGGGCCGCAACGTTTGGTGCAGCGCACATAGCCGACAGGTCATCAACAAGGCTCCTGAACAGTTTCTTGTCCTGAAGGAAGGGGATGATGTCCACAAAGTTCACTCCCTTGATGGGAAAATCCGGATAGAATTTGATGAATTTACTGTAGTCCATATTTAAACTCATTTATTGTCATCCTAAGGAGCGTCAGCGACGAAGGATCTCCTGTTTTACTCTATACTATTCATATCAATCAGGTTGTTCAGGAGGGCATACACCGTGAGGCCGGCAACGGTTTTGATGCCGGTTTTGCGGGTAATGTTCTTGCGGTGGGAGATGACAGTGTAGATGGAGATGTTGTAAAGATCGGCAATCTCCTTGTTGAGCATTCCCTTGGCAACGGCAACAAGGATTTCTTTCTCACGGGCGCTGAGTTCCCCGCCTTCTCCCCTGGGAGCCTCGGATTCATCCTCCATCCGGCTCACTACGGGCACCAGGATGCCGTCCTCAATGAAGGTGTGACGCTCCAGGTCCGTTTCCAGGCATGAGATATAGAAAAGAACCTGAAAAGTATC
>CACXNH010000010.1 GCA_902768955.1 uncultured Bacteroidia bacterium
AGAGGCATTTCAAATGGCATTTAGGTGGGCGTGGTTGGTAGCAGTAAATCCAACCTCGCCCAAAGTGATAGCCAAAACACATAGTTTTGCAATTGATCCAAAAAGAATCGGCATATAACCCGCCAGGAAATTGCCGCTACCCTTGGCGTCAGCGTCAAAACGGTTGAACGACACCTTAAGAATCTGCCGATTCATTTCTCCGGCCCGGCAAAGACCGGAGAGTGGGTGGTGGAACAATAACCGGCTACGACCGGGCATCTCGTGCAGCAAGGGAGAAGTGCTGTTTTTATTAAGTGATTAATATTCAGTAGGTTATGCATTTTACTCCCAGCAAAACATCCAGGAGTAAAATGCATAAATCACTCAATATCAGACCGTTATGTTTCACGGGCATATTAAGGATAAGAGGAACTACACCGGCACGGCAAAGACAAAGCGTGCGCCGGGGCTGTAGGAGGTATCGAGATAGATTTTGCCGTTCATCTTGACGGCAATCTCCCGGCAGATGCTGAGGCCAAGGCCGGTACCCTGGACGAAATCGTCCAGTTTTACAAAACGCTCGAAGATACGCTGGGCCTCCCCCTCCGGAATGCCGGGGCCTGGTGTCCTCTATGCTGAAAGCAATCATTCCGGGAACCTCCTCCAATGAGCACCCCAGCCTGATTTCTCCGGCCGATGTATGCTTACAGGCATTTGTGAGGAGATTTGTGAGCACCTGCTGGATACGTAGTGCGTCTGAGTTGAAGGTGAAGGGCAGTTCCATAGACGGCTTGAAAAGAAGCGGTACGCCGCTCTGGAGCCGGTGCTCGGCCGCCCTCATGGCCTCATTGCAGATTGACTCGCATTCTGCCTCCCCCATTGTTATCTTGTAGCCGCCGCTGTCCATGGCCGATGTACTCATAAGGTCGTCCAGGAGCATAGTCATCATGCTGGTGTTGTTCATGACGTGCTTTCCGAACTCTTCCTTTTCCTCGGGGGAGAACATACCGTCCGGCAGTGCCAGAAGCTGGGAGAATCCGGTGATGGCATTAAGCGGGGTACGAAGTTCGTGGGTCATGTTCTGGATGAAGCGGTCCTTGGCGGCATCGGCCTTAAGGACGTGCTCATTGGCAGAAGTAAGTTCCTCAATCATCTTCTCATCCTTCCGCTGGGTGCGGCGAAGGTTGCGGACGTAGGATAGCAGTCCCAGGATAACACCCACAAGAAATGGTGGAGAAGTCCCTCTGGTTTGCATTGAGACAGTAATCCTTCATACACTAGGTAGAGATCGGACGGCGATAAACTGGAAAAGACAGATTTGTCCGAGCGGTCAAAACTGCCGTCATACAGGGCATCTATTGAGCGGAAAACTGAAGGAGTGGAACGGCCAAGAGTCTACCGGAAGGACGGCACTCTCCCAGGCCTTCTCCACAAAGTAGCGTGCCGAGTCCAGGGCCACCTGGAAAGTGGAGGCGTAGTCCAGATAATATGGGCACAGGCTCTGACGGCGGACTGTCGGATCATCGCTGGAAAGATATGTGCGGATAGAAGCCCTGATATGTTCCTTTGCCGCAGAATTGGCCCCATACACCTTGTAGTACGATGCAAGTTCTTTTTCCGCCAGTCATTTACCATATTCGTTATTCTCCTGGAAGGCCTGTTTCTGCATTTCCCGGATAAATTCCAGAGCACGGATCTGTCGGCCGGTGTTGAAGAAATAGTTCTTCACAAACTGGTAGGACTGGTAATAGTACTGAGGGCATCGGCCCTTGTCATAAAGTCATAACAGGAGTCGTCTATCTTGTAGGGATTGTTCTGAGCCCTTAGGCCGATGCTTCCTCCAAGGAGCACCGCCACTGCCATTATTAGGATTCTACTACTGCGCATGTCTGTACAAATTTACACATTTTTTCCTCACGGTGCGGGTGATGTGCATAATTTATATGAATTGGAACTTTAATGTCCAATCAGAGCCGGCGCAGGAAGCCAGCAAGTGAAAGTCAAGTGCTTACCAGGCCACTATGGTCCTGTCCTTGGTGAAAACGTGGCCGGAAGGCGTGGAATAAAGCTCAGTTCCGGCAGGAATCTCATACACAAGGACTGCCTTCCGGGCCGGAACCTCAATGGTGCAATCCCCTGCCGCATCCTTTGCGGCATAATCACGGGCAACAGCGTCAAAAAGATCATAGGGTGCGCTGCCACAGGCCCTGTAGGTAACTGAGCGTGAATCAGGATAAGGATTGTAAATCAGATGGCAAGGGAACGGTCTGTCGGCATAAAAGTCCGTGACGTTGCAGTCCAGGGAGAGGATGCCCTCAACGTCAGTAGTGGAGATGATGGACCCGAAAATACCTATTGGAGAGGTACTGTAAAGGCTGAACATAGTGCAGTCAGGCATACCGGAGAGCCAACTGGGGCCGTCTCCTTCCGCCACAGGCTGGGCCGTCAGCTTTCCATAGCGGTCCCTCTTGCGGAGGCCTTCATAACCTATTATATTGCCGGTGATATCCTTTATGTCAGGGCAGAACTGGTACTCGTCATCGATCTCCATGGGGAAGAAAAGACGTGAGGCCGACGCATTGTTTAGCATCCACTTGCCGATGGTAGTTGCAAACTTGGGCTCATACTTCACCATAGGAACCAGCGGCCAGGCCATCTCATAGCTGTTCATCTGGAAAGCGTAACCGCCGCCGTCCGTAATGCTGCCCTGAAGGCCGGAGATGTCGTAGGGGCCCCACTGGCCCACCGTCACGGCCCAGCCCGTACGGCCGTTGCTCTTGTTGCCCTCGAAGGTCCAGCGAAGTACTCTTCCAACCTCGAATGAAGTCCCGAACATGGCATTCATCGCCGCGCCTACATAAGCGCCGAACGGCAGCACAATCTCATAGAAGCGGCTTTCGGGGAGGTTGTTGATAACAGTCATCGCATTGACTGCCCTGCGAAGGTGATATATGTCTCCAAATTTGCGGTATGCGTTAAGGAGTACCCAGGCGTGGCCTGCAGCGGCATCCTGCTGGCGCGGGATGTTGTTCACCTTACCCTCCATGGTGCTGTACTTGAACCAGCTGTAATTGTAGTCCCCGTTCAGCGATAGAGCGAAGGATAGGATCTGCGCCTTCCACATCTGGGAAAATGTCACATACGCCCCAGTACAGGAGGTTTGGCAGCATGTTGTACCACCAGTCCTGACCGAATCCGGACGTACCGTTCACCATTATCTTCCACTCGTTGCGTCCTGCGTAATAATTCTGGAGCATCTGAGGGTAGTTGTAACCGTCCTGGGAGGTTTTGTCTATGCCAACAAGGCCGGCGCCCATAACGGCTGCCATTGTATTGATGGCCTCGTGGCCTCCCGGGTTCTGGGGTCCCTGGCGGATGTCTCCAAGGGTGGTGTAAAGGCCGAATCCGTCATACGGGGAGTTCCTTCCGGTCTGGTCCAGCCAGATAAGGGGAAGGTATTCTCCTGTTGCATTCCAGTCAAAGACGTATGCGTCGTAATCCAGGGCCTTCTGCCTCCAGTCCAGCATCTTGTATGTTGCAGGCATATCCGGCATAAGGTCTACGCGGGAGATGCTCTCCTGTTCACGGGGGCCGGGAGAGACAAACGGAGCCAGGGGCTCTTCTGCAGGTATTTCCCAGGGAGCCACAGGATTGTCTTCAGGCTCTGTCCCGGGATTTGTACCGGGATCTTCCTGATTCTCATCCGGATTATCTGAGGGATTATCTGAAGGGGTTTCCTCCGGTTCCTGTTCCTGAATTGGAGCAGGAGCACAGTAAATCAGCACTCCCAGAGCTGCGAATAAACTGAGTATTAGGATAATATTCTTTTTCATAACAGGAACAAAGATAATAAAATAAATGGAAACCGGCGGCAGGGTCAGCCGCCGCCGGTTTAATTGTTAAAGGATTACTTCTGGTCGTTGAAAAGCTTTGCAACCTGGCCGCCGTCAAGGGCAACGGTGTAGAAAGCGAGGTCGTCCAGTTTGCCGGTGTAGTAACCGGTCTCGGAGTCGGGCTCCTGGAGGCCAAGGAGGAGTTTGGTGCCTTCCGGTGCAGGGGCAAAGGTCTGGTTGGTGATGTCAAGTTTGCCTTCGTTCTCCTTGTCCCACCTCATGGTGAGTTCGCCGTCAAGATAGAATTCCATAGCGCCGTTGGTGAGGTCGCAGGTGGCTACAACGTGATGCCACTCGTTCTCAGGGATCTCGGTGTTGCCGTCGTGGTCGATCCATACGTCACCGAAGTGAACGGTGAGGAATGCCTTGTTGGTGCTCTGGGTCTGGAATTTCCAGGTGTCCCACTTGTTCCATGAGAGGATGTAGTTGTTCTCGTAGATAGCGGTGTTCACCCAGCAGGCAATTGAGAATGTAGGAGTCTCAAGGACAGAGGCAACTGCATCCTGGAATTCGCCGTAAGCGCCGAAGCCGAACTGGAGGCCCTTGCTGCCGGCCTTGTGACCGTCCACGAACTTGGGAGCGCCTTCCTCACCGGAGAGGAGCTTCACAGTCCACTCATACTTTCCGGAAGTCTTGAGCTCAGTGCCGCTTCCTTCCTCAAAATTGAGGGCCCAAGCGAGGGCGTCTGCGGGAATGGCACCAATCTCTGCTGCAAGGAAAGCTTCCTTTGCGGCGGTAAGCTGCGCAACCAGATTGTCAACTGCAGTCTGGGTGGTAGCAGCGGGGATAGCCTTTTCTACGGTCTCTACAACAGCCTTGAAATCGTCAATCGACTTCTGGGCCCAGCTGTCGGTGGTGGCGCCGTTAAGGATGGTCTTGCACTCAGCGAGGAGGGCATTGAGGGCGGTGAGGTCTACATTTACAACGTCGTCCTGCTTCTGCTCGTCCTGTTTCTGATCGTTCTTACCGGGGTTGTCAGCGGCAGGCTTGGAGCAACTCACGGCCACCAGGCTGATGGCGATAGCGACAAATGCGAAAATCTTTTTCATTTTGTTTGTTTTTTTGGTTAATGGATAATTATTATTGGTTTGATCTTAGTTTTTCAAAGCGGAATTTGCGTCCGTCTCTCCCTGGGGGATGGGGAAATAGTAGCGGTCCTGCGGCCAGGCTGCGGCACCAAGGGCCGCCACGGCATAATCCTTCCCGTAACGCATAACGTCAAAGAAACGGTGGAACTCGAATCCCAGTTCACGGCGGCGCTCCTTGCGGATTGCGTCCCTGAGGGCAGTCTGGGTGGTGGCTGTGGTCTTTCCAAGACCTGCGCGTGCACGGACCTTGTCAAGCTCTGCGGCAGCATCTCCGGTGCCGCTCTCGTTCATGGCCTCGGCCTTAAGGAGAAGGACCTCGGCATAACGGATACGATGCTGGGGAACGGTGCTCTGGGCCTTGGCCTGGTCCTCAACGTCGTCCTGGTCGTATTTTTTCACAAGGTAGCCGGTGGCCCCGCCCCACTCTTTCTTGAAGGTGGTGCCATTGAACCAGGGCTTTCCGTCACGGCCGATGGAGGCGTCAAGACGGGGATCGGTGTCGCCGCCGACGGTAAGTTCGTCGAATACGCCCACATAGGAATCAGTAGGGGCGTTGAAGTTGTAACCGCCTTCCTCAAAAGGAGCGAACCACACGCAGAGGTTGTTCCCAAGTGATGCCGTCTTGCTGTTTCCGTAGCGGATTGCGAAGATGCTCTCCACGCTGTCCTCCCCTCCGGGAGCGAAGAGACTTGCGTAGTCGGGGGCAAGGTCATAACCGGCACCAACGTCCTCCAGGGATTTGATTGCCGCCAGGGCATCGGCCCACTTGCCCTGGAACACCTTGCTCTTTGCAAGGAGGGCATAGGCGGCGGTGCGGTTTACGTGACCGTCCTTGAGGTCTCCCACGCCGGCGGCGGCGTCAGTGAGATCTTGATCAATCTGGGCGTAGATATCCTCTATGCTGCTCAAGGGGACGTGGATATTGGCGGTCTCGTTCTGGGGCTTTGTCTTGAGGGGGACGCGGCCAAAGATGTTCACAAGGTTGAAGTAGGAATATGCGCGGAGGAATTTTGCCTGGCCGATGAGATTGGCGGCCACTTTGTCCTCAAGGCCCATCTTCGAGATGGCGTCGATGGCGTTGTTGGCGCGGGTGATGGTCTCGTACGTATCCTGCCAGAACGAGCCCAGGTTACCGTGGTCTGCGGTAGCCGTGAAATTATCTATCTCGTTGATCTGGGGCTGGTCTCCGTCAGAGCCTCCCTTCACGGAGTCGTCGGAAGCCACGTCTCCGAACATCCACAGGATATTGCCGTAAAGGCTGTTGTACACGGCGTTGACGGCCATTTCGGCCTTGCCGGGAGTAGTATAATAATTCTCTGCAGAGTAGCCGCCCTTGAGGTTTTCCTCCAGGAATTTCTCGCAAGATGCGGAAAGGACTGCTGCGGCAGCGATTGCTATGATAATTCTTGCTTTCATGACTCTAGAAGGTTAGATTGAGACCAAGGGTTACACTCTTTGCAACCGGGTAAGTACCCCAGTCGATACCGTTTGCGCGGTCTCCTTCTCCGGAGGAGTTGGCATTCACCGTCATCTCAGGGTCAAGACCGGGATAGGAGGTGAAGGTAAGGAGGTTGGATGCTGCAAGGTAAACCCTGCAGGTTGCCACGTTCCAGGATTCCGGAAGCTTGAAGGAGTGGCCCAGCTGGATGTTTTTCAGGCGCATATAGCTGCCGTCGTGGAGGAATCGGGTAGAAACCCTGCGGTTATTTGTACCCACCCACGTGGCGCGGGGGAATTCGTTGGTGCTGCCCTCCCCTGTCCAGTGGCCGTCATAATATCGCTTGGTGGCGGGGAATCCGCGGTAGAAGCCTTCGGAGTCATTGAAGAACTGCACGTATACCTTCTGGCCGAAAGCGCCCTGGAAGAACATTGAGAAGTCCCAGCCCTTATAGTTGAAGCCAAGGTTCAGGCCGGTTGTGAAGGTAGGAATGGCACTTCCCACAAAGGTGCGGTCATTACCGTCAATCACGGTGTCCTCAACAATGTTGCGGTACTTCACGTCACCGGGCTTGATGCCGGTTCCCTGGATGGGAGACATCATTACCTCAACGTCGTTCTGGAAGATACCCTCCATCTCATACATATAGAAGGAGCCGATAGGCTGGCCAACCTCGGTGCGGGTGACATAAACTCCGTCGTTGACAAGACCGCCAAGGATGGGAGAATCAAGGCGGAGGACCTCATTGTGGAGGTAACCGCCGTTGAGGGTTACGTCAAAGCCCCAGTCCTTGAACTGACGGCGGTAGAAAACCTCAAGGTCCACGCCGGTGTTGAGGACGCTGCCGTTATTGACCCAGCGGGAGGCGTTGCGGCCTACTGAGGTGGGCAGGGACTCCTGTACCAGCATATCGTCGGTGACCTTGTAGTACCAGTCTACGGAACCGCCCAGGGTGCCCTTCAGCACTTCAATGTCTATACCGGCATTGAGCTGGCGGGATGTCTCCCACTTGAGTTTGTCGTTGCCAAGGGAGGTCTGGGTATAACCATCGGCAATATTGCCGCCGAAAGCATAGTAATATTTTCCGGAGTAGCGGTCTGAATATGCGTAAAGGCCTATATTCTGGTTGCCGATGGCGCCATAGCCCACACGGAGCTTGAGTTTGTCAAGCCAGTCTGCATCCTCCATGAACGCTTCCTGGTCAATGTTCCAACCGGCGGAAGCGGAGTAGAACAGGCCCCAGCGGTTACCTGCGCTGAAACGGGACGATCCGTCCAGACGGAGGATGCCGGAAACATAGTAGCGGCTGCCGAAGTTGTAGTTGGCGTTGGCAAAGAAGGATAGCAGCGAGGATGCGCTTTCTCCCTGGCTGGAGACAAGGGCTCCCTGTCCAAGGCTGATATAGAGGAGGTCGGGGTCGTCGGAGGGGAAATCCTCGTTGGCCGATGAAATGACCTCTTCACGGTTATGGATGGCCTCCATACCAACAAGGTAGTTGATATGGTGCTTGCCAAATTCAAGGTTGTGGTTGAGGGTGGAGTTCACCGTCCAGTTGCTGTTTTGGTTGTAGCGCACGGTGAGTCCGTTGGTCTCGTTGATGCGGTCCTTGTCTCCCCAGGTCTTGTTGTAGAGCCTGTAGGTGTTGTGGCGGTAGTCAAGACCCATGGTTGTCTTCCAGAACAGGTTCTTGGTAAAGTTGATCATGACGTTGCCTGTCACAAGGAGGGTCTTGGTGCGGTTGGAGCGGTCTGTGTACTGAGTGAGGCCCTCAGGGCTGTAGCCGTCTCCGAAGAAGCTGTTATATGCGGCCGCACCGTAGTAAGTGCCGGGCATATCCACGTAGTTGCCGTCATTATCAAACACGGGGATGGCAGGGTTACGGAACAGGGCATAACGGACAACGGAGCCGCCCTGGTCGTTTTTGTAACCGTCTCCGGAAGAAGACAGCATCTTATTCTTTGCATAGGAGCCGTTCACATTGAGGTCTACCTTCAGCCAGGGCTTGATCTGGGTATTCAGATTGGCGCGGAGGGCAATCTTGTCATAGGAAGAGTTCCTGATGATACCCTGCTGGTTGAAGTAGTTGGCCGATACAAGGTAGCGGGTTTTGGCATTTCCGCCGCTGAGGGTGAGCTCATGCTGGGTGATGGGAGCCACGCGGAAAATCTCTTCCAGGTGGTTCACGTTGGGGAATTCCTTGAGGTATTCGCCCTCGATGAGCTTACGCTTTATGGAAAGGACCTCGTTGTCGGCGGTTGCAGCCTCGTTGTAGAGTTTGATGTACTCCTCGGTAGAAGTCATCTGGGGCAGCTTGCCGTGGAACTGGATACCGGTTTGCATATTGTAGGTGATGCGGGCATCCCCTTCCTTGCCGCCCTTGGTGGTGATGAGCACTACACCGTTGGTGGCACGGGATCCGTAGATTGCGGCCGATGATGCGTCCTTCAGGATGGAGATTTCCTCGATGTCTCCTGCAGAGAGTGAGTTGAGGGCGCCCTCGACGGGAATGCCGTCAACGATGTACAGGGGCTCGTTGCCGGAAGAGATGGAGCCGGTACCACGTACACGTACGGAGATATCGGCACCGGGAGCACCGGTCTGGTTGGAGATGTTGACACCGGCCACGCGGCCCTGCAGGGATTCCTGCACGCTGGCCACAGGGACTTTGGTAAGCTCCGCGTTACCAACCTTGGAAACAGCTCCAAGGACATCACGGCGCTTCATTACGGAGTAACCCACAACCACTACCTCGTCAAGGAACTGTGAGTCTTCCTCCATCTGGACGTCAATCACGGCCCGGCCGTTCACCGGGATGGTAACACTCTTGAAGCCGATGCAGTCAAAAACCAGCACTGCATTTGAGGGAGCGCTGATGGTAAAAGTACCGTCAAGGTCAGTGATAACGCCCGTAGAGGTACCCTGCACCATTACGCTGGCGCCAATGACGGGTTCACCGCTCACGGCTTCCGTCACCGTTCCGCTTACCGCATGCTGGGCAAATACGGCAAGGGGAAACAGTATAACTGCCAGAACACTAAATAGCTTTTTCATTGTATGCAATTATGTTTTCGTTTACAGTCAGATTTCCGTTTTCATCCACGCTGATTTCACTGCCGGCGGGAAGTTCCACTATTACGGCGGAGGCATCAGGGAAAAGGTAAAGATTTGCGCTGCGGCTCACGCCCTTGGCAAGATACCGGCGGGACACTATGTCAAAGAGGTCCTTACGGCCGCCTTCACTCACAGTATAACTCACTTTTTTCACCTTGTCAAAGGGGTTGTACATAAGGTACACTGGATAAGGCCTGGAGGCGTAGAAGTCCGTTGCGTTGCAGTTAAGGCGAAGGATGCCCTCCACGTTTGTGGTTTCCACAATGGCACCGAGGATACCTACGGCCGACGTACTGTACACGCTGAACATGCTCTCCATGGGATTGTTCTCGTTCCACAGCGGGCCGTCTCCAAGCGCCATGGGGTGAACGCCCCTGTGCTTTTCGGGTTCAAAGATCTGGTCCTCGTAGCGGAGGCCTTCGTAAGCAATGATGGAATTGGTGTAGTCCTGCATTCCGGGGAGGCACTGGTTCTCATCGGGAATCTGGTCCGGGAAGAAGAGGCGGCAGTTGTTGGCTACATTAAGCATCCATCGGCCTATGGAGCGGGCCCACTTGGGCTCATACTTCACAAGCGGGACAAACGGCCATGCAACGTCAATTGAGTTCATCAGGAAGGCAAAGCCGCCGCGGTCTATGAGGCTGCCCTGGAGGCCGCTGATCTCATAGTCTCCCCATTTTCCGGCGGTGGTACCCCAGCCGTTGCGGCCGTCGGGAGCCTTGCAGCCTTCAAATACCCAGTCAAGCATCTTGCCGGTGTCAAAGCTGCAGCCCTGCTCCGCGTTGAGGCGGGCGGCGGTGTAGATGCCCATGGGGAGGAGTATCTCATAGAAACGGCTCTCCTTCTGGGAATCCAGTGCTGCCATAGCGGTTTTTGCACGCTCAAGGTAGCGGGGGTCTCCAAACTTCCGGTATGCGCTGTAAAGCACCCAGGCGTGGCCGCCGGCGGCGTCCTGCTGCTTGGGGATCCAGTTGTTGCAGCCCTTCATCCGGGCATAGTCGAAGTAGGTGAAATCGTAGTTTCCGTCAAGCACTTCATCGGCCTTTGCAAATTGATCGGCCACCGTGTGCATGATTTCATCAGCGCCCTCTACGCCGGGGAAAATCTCGCTCATGGCATAGAAGAGGATGTTTGGATATACGTCGTACCACCAGTCACGGCCGTAGCCGCCGCCAAGAAGGGCAACCTCAGGGCAGGTGTTGTTCATCACAATGTTCCAGCCGTTGTCCGTGTTGAAGTAGTTCTGGGACATCTTCACCCAGTTGTAGCCGTCCTGGGAGGTCTTGTCAATGCCGTTGAGGCCAGCCCCGATGAGGGTGTGAAGGATGTTGAGGCTCTCATGGAATTCCCCGCCGTTGTTGTCGGGGCCCTGGCGGGCGTCCTTCATTGCGGTGTAGAGGCCGAATGTCACCTGGCCGTTGTTGCGGCCGGCGCCGTCCATCCAGATCACGGGACCTGCGGGAAGGGTGCTCTCGAAGTCGAATACATAGGCGTCAAAATCAAGGGCCTTCTGGTGCCAGTCAAGGATCTTGTAGGGCTGGGGCATTGCTGCCATGAGCTCTACGCGGGGGATGCTCACCTGCTCCACGGCAGGGCCAAAGGGATGTTCCTGAGATTGGGCGCAGCCTGAAAGGACTGCAATAATGGCGGTTGTTACAAGGATCTTTTTCATTTGTTACCGTCTATTTCTTTGATGATGTTCTTGGCAAGGGGAAGGCTGAGCATCTGGATGGCGCCCACAATCACAAGGGCATAGCGCAGGGCGATATCCTCGCTGAACACCTTTGCCAGCACTATGAAAAGGAGCATGCCGAATGCGCGACCGGCAAAGAGGCCGAACTCATGGCTCATGATATAGGTGTATTCGTCGCGGTTCTCAATCTTGGACACTGCGTCAATGGTCTTCATCATGGTAGGAAGGTATGCAAGGTCATGGATGGGCTGGAACAGCACCTTGCAAAGGATGAACACTATCACGCCCACGCCGCTGAAGAGGACGCTGTTGGCTACGGTTCCAAGGAAGAACACAAGAAGGCCGAATCCGAATATCTTCATACGGTCCTCAGGCTTTGCCACGCGGCCAAGCACGTACACCAGGATTGCGGTAAGTGCGCCGGCAATGCCCTGGATGAGGCCCAGTTCACCTTCTCCGCCGATGAATTTCATGATGAGGATGGCGGGGGCGGTTACCAGGAAGCCCTGGACCATGCCCTTCAGGCCTGCAAGCGAAAGGAGCTTGTTCCACAGCCTGTGATATCTCAGGTAGAAGAAGTTCTTGCTCTCGGGAGAGCGGAACTTTCCGCGGGAGAGCACCAGGCATGCGCAGATTGCAATTACAAAGGCCACCATTGTGATTACCCTGTAACCGGCATTAACGTCCATAGTCACGCCAAAGAGGGTCTTGCCGTCCACATACGCCAGGAAGGCGCCCACCACAATGGGAATCACAATATTCCACAGGGAGAAGAAGAAGGACTCGAACCCGAAGAAGTAGTTGCGGTTGTCGTCGTTGGTGGAATAGAGGGTAAGGAGGTAGCGGTTGGTCCAGAAGAAGCCGGTAGAAAGGCCGATCAGGAAGCCGGTGGTGCAAAGCATGGGGAGCGTGACCGTGCGGATGAACATCATCACCATAAGCGCGATTGCGGAGATGATGATACCGAAGGTGTAAAGATGGGAAGACTTGAACCACTTAAGGAGCAGGCCGTTCACCATTGCCGACATTACTACGCCCACGTACATGCAAAGCTGATATACCACAACCCATGAAGGGCTTCCGGTATTACGCATGATATATGCCCCCGCAAATATTTCTATGAGCGGGAGAACCATGGCAAAGAGGAGATTGGTCACAAGAAGGGTCCTGATCTCCTTTGGCTGGGACTTGAAAAAAGCAAGTTCGTTTAATCCTTTCATTACTTGAGGAGGCTGTCTAAGATTTCTTTTATGGAGAATTCTGCGCTGCAGATCACTTCGTCGGAGGCTCCGTAGAAGATACGGATGGTATCTTCATCGATACGGTAGAAACCGTTGGTGAAAACCACGTTTCCAAAGAATCCGGTCTGCTCATAGGGAGCGATGGGTTCCATGATGGGCTCCTGGCTTCTGGCAAGCACCTTTGTGGGGTCATCGAGGTCCAGGAGGAGTGCGCCAAGGCAATAGCGGTTTTCCTTGTTGGCTCCGTGATATATCTCAAGCCATCCCTTCTCCGTGCGGACAGGAGCGGCACCGGCGCCTACGCGTGCGCTGTCCCACATGCCGGGACGGGTGGTGGCAATGCAGATGTGACGGCCCCAGTGGATACGGTCCGGGGACTGAGCCACCCAGATGTAGTTGCCGCCAAGTTCCGGGCTGCTGGGACGGTGGAAGGCAAACCATTTGCCGCCTATCTTTTCCTCAAAGAGGGCGCAGTCCTTATTGTGAGGAGGGAAGATCATCCCCTCACGCTCAAGCGTCTGGAAATCCTTTGTGTGGATGAGGCCAACGCCCACTGCTACGGGAGAAACCTCAGTGAAAGTGAGCCAGAAGCCGTCTTCCATAGTGGCTACGCGGCAGTCCTCAATGCCAAATGACTCCTGGAAGCCTTCTCCAAAGATGGGACGCATGGAAGGGTCCTCGTAGAAATGGATGTCGTCGTCAGAGCAGACGGGACGAAGATATGAAAGCGTTGTAAGGTAGTTCTGTCCCTTATATCCTATGACGCGGGGATCACTGGCGTCAAGGTCCGGGTCATCCTTGGAAAAACTCAGGACCTCAATTTCACCTTTTTCATTATATACGGGGAAACTGATTACACCTTCTTTCTGGACGGGACGCTCTGCCACGCGAAGAAGAAGCCAGGTTTTTCCATTAAGGCGGAACACGCCGGGGTTAAGGAGACAGGTTATTTCCATGCCCTCTATGCAGGGGCGGAGGTCGCTGGGCCGAAGCAGCGGATTGGAAGGATTGCGCTTTGCGATGTCCATACTTTTTGCGTTTTAGTGTACTGCAAAGATAGGCCGCATGGCGTCCGAAGAGGTACACAATTTAAACAATTGAGTTCTCAATTTTGACTTTTTGACAAAAGTACTTATATTTGACAAAAAAATGATACGCCACATGAAAAAACTGATAATCGGCCTCTTGACTATACTGTGGGCCGTTTGCACACACGCAGCAGTACCCAAATATGACATTAAGCGCATTACAAACGCAAACGGGCTGTCAAACAGTTCCGTGAATGTGATCCGGCAGGACAGCCGTACGCTCATGTGGTTTGGAACATGGGACGGCCTTGACTGCTGGGACTCGGAAGGAATGAGGGTTTTCCTCCCTGCGGAGAATGAATCAGGCTCCATCAGGAACAATGTAATCAGGGATATAATCCAGCAGAACGACACCTGCCTGTGGATTGTGACAGACCGTGGCGTGGACCGCTACAATCCTGCAAAAGAGAGCTTTACCAATTTCTTCAACGGCCCGGCGGAAAAAACCATCATCTCAGAAAACAGCTTCCACCTTGCCGTAAGTCCTTCGGGGGAAACAACCTGCCTTGTAAACGGCAGCGGAGTGTACAGCTATGACGGCCGGAGTTTCAGGATGACGGCATCCCTTAGGGGCAATACGGTTACGGATGCTTTCTATGATAAAAAATCCAATCTATGGGTCCTTACAGCAAAGGGAGAATTGTATAGGGGAGAAAACCTCCAGGAGACAGATGTGGAGTTTGTCTTTCATGACAGTAATACAGGCTTGATATGGATCCAGCAAGACGGGCGGCTGCGTGAGATTGGGGGCTCCAGGGCTTTCCCTTTCAAGGAAGGCACAATAAGGGCCTTTGCTTCTGACGGAGAGTCTCTTTTCCTGGGGACATCGGCCGGAGTCTATCAGATGGACTCCAGAACCGGCAGCTGCACCAGGATTCTCGGGAACATACCCGTCCTGTCACTGTGCTATGGCTCGCAGCACATACTGTGGGTTGGAACAGACATGCACGGGGTATGGCAGCTGTCCGACCACCTCTTTGACTTTGGTAAAGTCACGGGGCTTTTTGGAGACAACGCCATAAGGTGCTTCTCCGGCTGCGGCTCCCAGGAAATACTTGTGGGGACAAAGGGCTCAGGAATATTTGAGTTTGACGGTTCCCTTAACCTGAAACGCCAGATTACCACAAGGGAAGGTCTTTCCCACAACTCCGTCTTCTCATTTGCCGAAACAGACAACCTTGTGTGGATAGGCACGGACGGAGATGGGCTCAATTACATTGAAAAAGGCGGTCTCAAGCGGATAAGACATCTTTCTCTCCCCCCTGATTGCGGAATCCGCAGCGTTTATGCCATATTGCCGCAGGGAGCAGACACTCTTTGGGTTGGGACAAGCGGCCAGGGTCTTTTCCGCCTCCTGTTGTCCTCCGATTCAAAACACGCCCTTGAAGTGACGCGCATCCCAGAGGAGGAGCTTGGCAGCAATGTTGTCTACAGCCTCCTCTCAAACAGCGGCGGGACAATTCTGGTCGGGACAAGGGGCGGCGGCATATCAATGCTTGACACCAGGACCCTGAAGGCACTTGGGCTTCAGGGCTGCAATAGAGACGACATCCTTTGTATGGCAAAGGACTCCAGGGGGCAGCTCTGGGCAGGATCAAGCCTTGGCCTTATGCTCATAGACCCCGCCAAGGGCCTTCTGCGCAGGTTTTCCTTAAAGGACGGCATGCCCAGCCAGACAGTTCACGGAATACAGGAAGACGCTTCCGGAAATATTTGGGTAAGTACAAACAGCGGCCTGGGAAGCCTGGATCCAAAGACCGGCCATATCCTCAACTATTACGCTATGGACGGGCTTCAGGACAACGAATTCTCTGACGGTGCATCCTACTGCAGGGACGGGATGTTCTACTTTGGCGGCATCAAGGGATTCAACCGTTTTGACCCCCTTTCCATACATTCCTCTGGTTATGACCCAAAACTGGTGCTCAAAGAACTCAGGGTGGACAACAAACTTGTCATTCCCCCTTCAGACGGCAGGGTACTGGAACTTGATCCGGGAGCAATGTCTGCAAGTTTTACATTCACTCCCGTAGACTATATCTCCGGAGACAGATGTCTGCTGGCATACAAAGTGGAAGGCCTTGACAAAGACTGGATCCAGATAGGACAGTCAAGGACGGTTGCCTTGTCCAATCTTAATCCAGGGAAATACACCCTTGTGGTGTACTGGACCAATGCCAGCAACCTCCTCTGCAATGAGGAATGGAGCCTCCCTATCCACGTCAGGCAGATTTGGTGGAAAACACGCACGGCAATGGTGATTTTCCTCATCCTTGCCGTCATTGCTGCCCTGAGCGCCATATTACTTTGGCAATATGGGAGGATTACCCGGCGCACACATGACGCAAAACTGGACTTTTTCACAAACATAGCCCATGAGTTTTCAAACTCACTGTCACTTATCTACGGGCCATGCCAGCAGCTCAGGAACTCATCGGCCATTTCCGGTAAGGATATGCGTAACGTACTTGCAATAGAGTCCACCTCCAACCGCATGCTCACCCTTATCCAGCAGCTCATTTCCTTCAGGAAGGCAGAGACCGGGCACCTCAAGATAAAAATAGGCATGGTGGACATGCCCGCCCTCATTTATCACGTATATGATAATTTCCGGGAGCAGATGGAGACCGCCGGTATTGCTTTTAAATGTGATACTCCCCCGGAGGGGCTCGTCTGGACGGCCGATGGAGACTCCATGGAGAAGGTTGTTTTCAACCTGTTGTCAAACGCCCTGAAATACACCCCGGAAGGGCAGACGGTAGAGGTAAAGCTCTCAAAGGTTGCGGCAAAGATGATAATGGACGTCACAAACTACGGAGTGGGTATTCCAAAAGACAAACAGGCCTCCATCTTCAACCGCTATGATGTCCTTGACCGATTTGAAAAGGCCTTGCAGAAAGGCCGGACAAGCAACGGTATAGGCCTTGCGCTGTGCCAGAGCCTTGTTGAGATGCATAAGGGCCACATTGAAATCATAAGCGACGGACAAACCTCAACCTGTTTCCGCGTAAGCATCCCCCATCTGGAAGCAGACACTTCCATCCCGGTTTTCAGCGGATCGGAAACAATCACTGAATCAAAGGGCCCTCAGGAAGAGGCCGTAGCCGTTTTGCCGGAGAAATCGGCCACCAGGGAAACCATCCTTATTGTTGACGACGACGACAAAATACGCGACTTCCTCACTGGTGTCCTTTCGCCACGGTTTAACGTGGTGGCGGCAGAAAGCGGAGAGAGAGCTCTTGGGCTTATGATGGAAAATGAACCCATAATTGTGGTGTCAGACCTTTCCATGCCGGGGATGGACGGCCTTCAATTACGGGCAAAGATGAGGGAAGACAAGCGCCTTGGGCACATTCCTTTCATCCTCCTTACCGGAGAACAGGCTGTAGACACCCAGATCAAGGCACTGGAAGGCGGTGTGGACGCATATATATCCAAACCGTTCCATCCACGTCACCTTCTGGCCAGGATAGACCGCGTCCTCAGCAGGGACTCGGAGGTAATCAGCTACAGTCAGTCTGCCCAGGCCTCGGTGGAAAAGCTTGCCGGCAGGCAGATGAAAAAGGCCGACAAAACCATCCTTACCTCCATTACGGACATTATTCTTGAGAACCTTGACAAAGAGTCCCTGAATGCCGACATGATTGCCGATAAGCTCAACATCAGCAAGGTTCAGTTGTACCGGAAGCTCAAGGCAACTGTGAACATGACCACCACCGAATACATCCGCAGCGTACGTCTTGAGCAGGCCCAGCATCTTCTGAAAACAGGAAACATGTCTGTCCAGGAGGTAATGTACGCCTGCGGCTTTGTTACCAAGACCTACTTCTACAGGGAATTCCAGAAAAAATACGGCGTAACTCCGGGAGAGTTCCGCCGTAGTCAGAAAGCCTGAGAAGGCTATTGTACGGAAGCCTGATACTCTATCTTCTGGCCGGGAACAAGGTGCTCACACCAAATAGATGGCCTGGAAGATTCCGTTGCCTGGCAATGAATCTGGATCCAGGCAGATTCACCGGGCATAAGGTGCCTGCCTCATAGCCTAAGTTCAGGTATTTGTCTCTGAATGCTTTGATTTCCTGCTTCCGGGCACGGATGGATTCCAGAGTCTTGAGCCAGACTTTGGGCTGCTGCCGGATTTCCTTGTAAGTGTTATAATTGTAGTCCATGTGCATATTATCAGTGAGCAAATTTAGTATTTTTTATTGAAAATGTTTCGGTTTGAGTTTTGATTTTTCTTCAATTCTCAAACCGAAACATTTGTCTTTCTGGTTTAACCCCTTATTAATCAGCTGTTTTCATTATTAATAAATTTGTTTCAAAGGATTTCGCTTTTATTACGGTATCACAGTTTCAACATTGATATTCATGGCTTTCAGTTGGCGTTTCACATTGGCCGGAAGGTTGTTGTCCGTAACTATGGTGTTGATTTTGTCAACGTCTGCGATAAACGCCAGGGCGCGCTTGTTCACCTTGGTAGAATCGAATACACCGATCACTTCACGTGCACGTGAAATCATTACCTGGTTGGTGCTGGCTACGTCCACGCTGGGCGTTGAGAGGCCGGTATCCACGGAGAAGCTGTCCACGCCAAGGAAGAGTTTGTCGCAGTAGAACAACTTAAGGTTGGATTCTGCCAGGGGGCCCACCATGGACATGCTGGACTCCCTCACGATCCCGCCCAGCAGGATAACGTTAAAGCGCTTATACTTAAGTGCTTCAAGCATGGCGTTGATGGAGTTTGTAATTACCGTAAGGTCATGGAACTGCTGGAGATTCTTGACAACCTCCAGGGCTGTTGTCCCTGAGTCTACAAGGATTGTATCTCCATTATTTATATACTTGGCCGCAGCACGGCCGATAGCCTCTTTCTCACGCATGTTAACCATAATCTTGAAACTGAGATGGCGCTCCTCCGCGGCAGGTTCCGAGGCCGACGCTGCACCAAGGATGGCACCTCCGTGCACCCTCACAAGAAGTTTCCTGTCTTTTAGTATCCGGAGGTCCTTTCTAATGGTCACTTCCGAAACACCGAAACGATTGCTCAGTTCAGTGACATTTACCGATAAATCACTTTTTAAAAGCTGAAGAATGGCAGATCTACGACCCTGAGCGGAATCATAAATATCCATAGTTGGTTAATTTTTAGCGTTGTGCTAATATAGACATTTTTTCATACAAAACAAAACGAAATGTTTTTTTCTTTCAAAAACGAAACAAAAAGGAAGAACTGCTCCGCAAATGGGTGCCAATCTACAGGGAAATGATGCTCATGGACTAATCCACAAGCACCATATCACTGATACATGGAAGGGAGGTCATTTTCAAGTAAAATGTCCTCCTTTTCCGTAAAGGAGAGGAAATCGGCCTCGCTGAAGCAGCCCTTGTAGGCATTAAAGTAGTGGCTCTGGGGCGGGATGCCGCCATTACGCCATACCAGCGCGAAAGACAGGCCGGTGCCGCTGATTGAAGGATAGAGAGTCTGCGTCCACCAGTTCTGGTTGTAATATGAGGAATGGGCGGGGTTGTTGTTCTCTATACCGCACTCCGTCATGGCGGCAATCTTGCCTTTTTCTTTAGCTATATCGGCAATCATGCGGCAGATATAGGGGACTTCTTCGCTGAAACGGCGGCCGGGCGAATCATAGGCATCAAGGCCCACGATATCCACATACTGGTCTCCGGGCCAGAATTCAAGGTAAATGTCACGGTAACGGTCACGGGGATCCCAGATAAAGTGGATTGCGTCCGGAGAATAGGCCCAGATAAGGTTATCAAGGCCCTTGGTATCCCTTAGATAAGTTACCGTAAGCGCCCACAAGGCTTTGAATTCTGACGCCGTGGAACTTCCTTTTCCCCACCAGAAGCCATTACCGGTATGTTCATGCCAGGGGCGGAAGATTAGCGGGATCCTTTCTCCTTCCGGGGTTGTGATACTGCCAAGGAAGGCGGCAACCTTATCAAGCCAGCTTATGAACATCTCATGCTTTGCCCCTCCTTCCAGAATGGGCTTTATTGCCGGGGTGTTGTCCCAGGAATTACCCATGGTCATGGGATTTGCGCAGTGCCAGGAGATTGTGTTCACCGCCCCCCTCCCGTATGCGGCCTGGATGTGCCTGCGGATGGTATCAAAGTCTTCTCCGTCAATGTTGCGGGGATGGTCCAGTTCTATCTCAGATATATCCCATCCGCAAACGGCGGGATGGCTGCCGGTAAGGATTTTAGTGTCAGACTTACTGATGCTGCCGTCATCTTCCCAGCGGGAGCCGCCGGACAGACCGTATTCCGTCGGAATCTGGGCTCCGAACATGACGCCCTTTGAGCGCAGCGCGGCCATATTTCCAAGCAGCGCAGCCCTGAGGTCTGTTGTGCCAGTGACCGGATCTGATTCATCACTTCCAACCTTATCACCGTCATTCACCGCCTGTCCCGCATCCTCCTGTTCCTGACTCACCGGCTCCGCTTGAGGCTCCGCTCCCCCGCAAGCGCAGGAGAGCAGGGCCAGGGCCGAGATAAAGCTCAATGCTAAGCGCTTAAGGGCCATAATTACTCAAGTGTTAGTTTCATCTGGTTGAAGTCGGCGCGGATTGTATAAGTGCCCGACGTGTATCCGAACCTGAAGGGATAGAACTGCTCGTTATCCTCTTCCAGAATCTTGAATTCAGAGCCGGAATCAAGGTCTGCGCTCCAAACCTTGGGGCCCCAGTCGGCCTGTCCGAATAGCTTGAAACCGCGTGACTCATGATCAAGATACAGATAAGCCTGTCCTTCGAATACACCCGAAGCCACTACGGTAAGCACCCTGTCTTCACGGAAATCCCACCTTTGCCAGTCTTCTGCGAAAAGACCGCCGGAAAGATATATCTTGCTGAGACCTGTCACGGGATCTACGCTTCCGGTTTCAGGGACTGCGGTCAGTTTCATGGTTTTGAGGTCCACCGTAAGAGTGTACTTTCCAGCCTGGAATCCCAGACGCCCAAGATAGATCTGCGTATCTTCCACACCTGTTTCGGCTATATATTTTGCTCCGTCAACAAGGATGATATTGTCTGCGGTGGAGTTTTCAAGATCCATCCCATACCAGGGACCAGCCCATTCAAGGCCTGAGTAGATTTTGAAGCCGTTCCAGTCTTCCATACCGTTAAACACAATTCCAGTTGCCTTATAAACGCCATCAGCTATGGAATTGACGACAAAATCATCAGAGTATTCCCAGTTTGAAGAGAAGCATGCGCCTAGCAGATACAGCTTCTCAGGGAATTCAGGGGCCGCCTCCTTGAGGGTGAACGTAGCGACCATTGAATTGAAGTCCATCGCTATGTCATAAGTACCGTCCTGGTAGCCAAGCTTTCCGGGATAGAACTGAGGGGCTTCTGAATCCTCCACTTTCTGGATCTTGACATTGCCCTTAGCGGCATCCGAGGCCATGGCGAAGTAGGGGCTGTAAGTGTCCGGGCCAAGCCATACCTTGAAGCCAAGCGGATTCTCATCGGTACCAAAAGCCATCTTTATGTCCCTGGCCTCATAGTACTTCTCCGAGACCTTGTCAAGGGTGGTACCTTCAGTGGCGTTCCAACCCCATTCAAAGCATCCGCCAACCATATAGAGTTTGTCAGGGAGCCGGGTCTCCGGGAGGTCTCCCTTGCGGGTAATCTTCACTTTGAGGTTATTCAGATTTGCCTCAATGTCATAGACGCCGTTGGTATAGCCGGCAGGAGCGGGAAGGAACTGGGTGTCCTGCATTCCCTCCTCAACTATGACAGCGTCTCCGAAGCTCTCCGACGCGGGATTCTGGCCGATGAAGCGTTTATCGTCATCCTCGCGGGAGAAATACAGCTTGAATCCTGCGTTGAGGCTCTGGGGAAGGACTCTCAAGGGAACATCTGAGGCCTTGTAAACATTGTTTCCGTCATTTGGCAGGGCAAGGGCCTTGGAGAGATCCCAGCCATAAGGAGTGGCGGCACCTACAAGATATAGGGCTTCAGGACCCACAAGCGTTGCTTTATACATTGTCACTGTCACAGTAACCGTGTTGGAAAGCTTGGACTCGTATTTACCTTTATCGGCCACGGCATAGACGCCAAATACTATCTTGCCTTCTTCCGTAATGCCCAGTTTTGCAGCCAGGCCGTTGAGGGCCTCTCCGGTAAATGCCTTCTGAAGGGCCTTCCCTGCTTCAAACTTCTGAGGGTCTGTGAAAAGGTCCTTGCCTTCGGTGTTTGCGTAGAGGGTATAGGAGACCGGTTCCGTGTCTCCCTTTGAAAGACCGGAAGTCCAGCTTAACTTCAGGGCTTCCTCCCCGGCGCCTGCTTCCTCCAGGGTTACGGCAGTCTTGTTTGAGGTAAGGACCGGAGCCTCCAGCGTGTTGCCTGAAGGAGAGTTTTTGTCATCCCCTCCCTCCGGAGTGTTATTCTCCGGCTTTTGGCAGGAGAGAGTTACCAGGGCGCATAATGCAGCCGCAAGGAACAGTGTTTTTTTCATGGTGACTATAGTTTATTTGATCTTATATACAACATAGAAAAGCTCTACGGAACTGCGCCACATATTGTCATAGAAGCCATCCCTGGAGGGCTCTCCGCCGGCACTCAGGAGCGGAAAACGGAAGAGGGTGTTATCCCATTCATCCGTCCCGAAAATCATCGTGGAAGTCACGTTGTCCTTCGTGATG